>NZ_JADGIT010000007.1:0-95668 GCF_015233855.1 Corynebacterium sp. ED61
GTGGGAGGGCGGGGCAACTCTCATCGTCTACAACGCGACATATGACCTCAGCGTCCTACGGGCACTCGAACCCTCCTTCACGGTAGATGGGCCGGTGTTTGATCCGTTTGTCGTCGATAAGGAAAAGAACAAGTTCCGTAAGGGCAAGCGCACGCTGGAGAATGTGTGCGCACACTACAACGTGCCTCTGGACAATGCGCACGAGGCCACGGCCGATGCCGTTGCGGCGGCTCGCGTGGCGTGGAAGCTCACCCGGGAATTTCCTGAGCTTGTGGAGATGACTTCGGACGAGCTGACGCTGGCGCAATCCACGTGGTACTACCAATCGCAAGTGGAGCTGCAGGCGTGGTTCGAAAAGCAGGGGAAAAATACATCTGTTAATAACAATTGGCCGATTGCGAGTTAACGCTCACTAAGCCACGTAGCTAAGATTGTCTTCCATGACAGGCGCAGACTACTTGAAGAGCATCGTGGCAGCTCCCGTGTATCGGGTCGCCAAGCACACGCCCCTGGAGAGCATGAACAGTTTGTCCATGCGCAGCGGCAACTCGGTGTTGATTAAGCGCGAAGACTTGCAGACCGTGCACAGCTTCAAGATCCGCGGCGCGTTCAACCGGATGGCGCAGCTCAGCGAGTCCGAGAAACAGCGCGGGGTAGTAGCCGCATCTGCTGGTAATCACGCGCAGGGCGTGGCTTTGTCCGGCACCGAGCTGGGCATCCGGACCATTATCGTGATGCCGGTTACTACGCCGAGCATCAAGGTAGACGCGGTGCGCGGCTTCGGGGGAGAAGTGCTGCTGCACGGCAACAACTTCGACGAGGCCAAGGCCAAGGCCATGGAATTGTCCGAAACTGACGGCATGGTCTGGGTCGCTCCTTTCGACGACGAAGCCGTCATCGCTGGTCAGGGCACGATCGGCCTGGAGATCTTCCAGGACCGTTCGGATGTGGACCGCGTATTCGTCCCCGTTGGCGGCGGCGGGTTGGCCGCAGGCATCGCCGTGCTGCTCAAGCAACTGCGCCCCGAGATCCAAGTCATCGGCGTGGAGCCGGTGGAGTCCGCGTGCCTGAGCGCCGCCCTCGAGGCCGGACATCCCGTCCCGCTGGATCATGTGAGCCTGTTCGCCGAGGGCGTGGCCGTGCGCGAGATCGGTGCGGAGACGTTCCGGGTGTGCCAGGAGTTTCTGGACGACGTCATCACCGTCACCTCCGATGAGATCAGTGCCGCGATCAAGGATATTTTCGACGACACCCGCGCCATCGCCGAACCAGCCGGCGCAGTCGCACTGGCTGGCCTCAAGCGCTACGTGCACGAGCATGGCATCCAAGGCGAGACGCTCGCCGCAGTGCTCTCTGGCGCCAACATGAACTTCCACTCCCTGCGCTACGTCTCCGAGCGTGCGGAGATTGGCGAAGGAGGGGAGGGCATCTTCGGCGTGACCATCCCCGAGCGCGAAGGCGCGTTCTTGGAGTTCTGCCAAGTCCTGGGTGGACGCGCGGTCACGGAGTTCAGCTACCGCGTTGGTTCCCGCAATTCCGCGCGCATTTTCGTGGGCGTCCAGCTCAAGCAAGGCTCCCAGGAGCGCGAGGCCATCACGAGGGACTTGGAGGCCGCAGGTTACGGGGTAGTGGACCTCTCCACAGATGAGATGGCCAAGGAGCACGTTCGCTACATGATCGGTGGGCAGCCGCCGGTAGAGGTATCAGAAAACACGCTGAGCTTTGAGTTCCCAGAGCATCCCGGTGCTCTGCAGCACTTCCTGGAGATCCTCGGCACCCGATGGAATATCACGGCGTTCCACTACCGTAGCTTCGGCATGGACTACGGCCGTATCCTCGCCGCGTTTGAGAACGTGGAGAATGATCCCGAGTTCCAACATCACTTAGAGCAGCTGGGATACCACTTCAAGGATGTCACGGACTCCCCGGCGTACCGCTTCTTTATGCGCTAGTTGAAGAACGCGCCCACGATGGTGCTCAGCTGTTCCAGTCCCTCCAGTTCGGAGAGCAGGAAGTCCGGACCACCCGGGCGGCCGATGACCAGCAGCAGGTCCGTTCCCTTTATGGGGGTCGCGGCCAAGGATGAGTCCATGACCGTCCAGTTATCCGGGATCCATTCCTCGCGCTCTGGGTTGAGCACGCGGGTCTCGGTCACGGGGGCAGAATCCAACACCTTGCCGTTATCAGCTGGTGCCGCAGCGGAAGCCGCCACGCGGGTGGTGGTGGGCTCGCTGCGCAAAACAATCGCCCAGCCCGCAGTCATGGACTTAGGCAAACCGTCCATCATGATGTCCAGCGCTTGATTGACATCGTGGCGTCGGGAAGCAACGGCAGCAAGCATCTGCACCTGGCCGCGACGATCCACCGTTCCCGAATACGGACGGATGGAATCCACGTACACACCGGCGATTTCTTGGGAGGCCGTGATCAGTGCGTCCGGGAGATGCTGGCTGGGCAGCTGGACGATGATGTCATCGACAACCACGCCGTCAGCATCGTGCCCCACGATATCCACGCCAATAATATTGGCGCCCACGTTGCCCAAAGCGACAGCCAGCAGTCCCAGAGAACCGGGGGCATCGGGCATACGTACGCGCATGAGGTAAGACATGCGCCCGAGTTTAGCCATCTCCCAGACACCCCGTGAGACCGCACCCCAACCAAGTATCGCTAAACTAAAACGCATGTCTGAGATTTCGCGCGATGACGTAGCACACTTGGCCCGCCTGGCCCGCCTGAGCTTGAGCGATGCCGAACTAGAGGAATATGCCACCCAGATCGACGGAATCGTCGATCACGTGGCCGCCATTCGGGACGTGGACACTGCCGATGTGCAGCCACTGAGCCACCCCACGCAAAACGTGGACGGCGACGTATCCGTGATGCGTGACGACGTGGTGATCCCCTCGCTGACCGCCGAGCAGGCCCTGGACCAGGCGCCCGCCAGCGACCAGCAGCGTTTCCAAGTTCCCCAGATCCTCGCCGACTAACAGGAGATTCCATGACTGCCCAAAACCAGTATGTCGTCGGCGCACAAGATAGCGCGGACTACACCACGTGGACTGCCGCTGACCTGGCGGAAAAGATCCACGCTCGCGAAATCAGCTCCGTCGAGGTAACCGAAGCGCACCTCAACCGCATTAGCGAGATCGACGGAGACATCAACGCTTTCCTGCACGTCGGTGCGGACGAGGCCATCGCCGCAGCGACCTCCGTGGACGAAGCCCTGGCGGCGAGGGAGACCCCTACTAGCCCGCTGGCCGGTGTGCCGCTTGCGCTGAAGGACGTCTTCACCACCACGGATGCGCCCACTACCTGTGGCTCCAAGATGCTCGAGGGCTACATGAGCCCTTATGACGCGACCGTCACCATGTCGCTGCGCGCCGCCGGAATTCCCATCCTGGGCAAGACCAACATGGACGAGTTCGCGATGGGTTCCTCCACGGAGAACTCCGCATACGGCTCCACCAAGAATCCTTATGACCTCGAGCGCACCCCAGGTGGCTCCGGCGGCGGTTCGTCCGCAGCGCTGGCCGCAGGTATGGCTCCGTTGGCTATCGGCACGGACACGGGCGGTTCCATCCGCCAGCCGGCCGCGCTGACCAACACCGTGGGTGTGAAGCCCACCTACGGCACAGTGTCCCGCTATGGCTTGGTTGCTTGCGCTTCCTCCCTGGATCAGGGTGGCCCCACCGCGCGCACGGTGCTGGACACCGCGCTGCTACACTCTGTCATTGCAGGTCATGACCGTAACGATTCCACCTCCTCCCAGCGCCCCATCGCGGACGTGGTGGGTGCCGCTAAGGCTGGCGCCTCCGGCGACCTCAGCGGCGTGAAGCTGGGCGTGGTCAAGCAGTTCGAGCGCACCGAGGCAATGCAGCCAGGCGTGCTGGAGGCCTACCATGCCAACCTCAAACAGCTGGAGTCCCAAGGCGCGGAGCTGGTGGAGGTCGATTGCCCGAACTTCGACCACGCCATGAACGCCTACTACCTGATCCTGCCGTGTGAGGTCAGCTCTAACCTGGCCCGCTTCGACGGAATGCGTTACGGCCAGCGCGTAGGCGATGACGGAACGCACTCCGCCGACGAGGTCATGAGCCTCACCCGCGCCCAAGGCTTCGGCCCCGAGGTCAAGCGACGCATCATGCTGGGCACCTACGCTCTGTCCGTGGGCTACTACGATGCCTACTACCTGCAGGCACAGCGCGTGCGAAATCTCATCGCCCGCGATTTCCAGGAGGCCTTCAACAAGGTCGACGCCATCGTGGCACCGACCACCCCGTCCACCGCGTTCAAGCTCGGCGAGAAGATCGACGATCCCCTAGCGATGTACATGTTCGACTTGTTCACCCTGCCGCTAAACCTCGCTGGAGTATGCGGAATGTCCGTTCCTGGCGGCATGGCCAGCGATACCAACATGCCAACCGGCCTGCAGATCATGGGTCCGGCACACGGCGACGATCGTCTGTACCGCGTCGGTGCTGCGTTCGAGGCTGGTCGTGGACGATAAAGTCCAGGAATTCTGGACCTGGTGGAACGGCAGTGGAGCGGAACAGCTCGCGAAGATGTTTCGCGAGGAGATCCCGCAGGATGAGGCAGTGTTCGCCGAATTAACCGACCGCGTCCAGGCCATCGCTCCGGGCTTGACGTTCGAGTTTTCCTCCGGCGAGAGTTCCGAGTTTGTGCTCACGGTGACCTCCGAAGGCGTGGCCGAGTTCCGCGGCCCCGCGCGTCGATGGTTGGACGCCGCCCCCGCACCGGATGCCACGTGGGCATATTCCGATCTACGCCTGCCCAAGGATGACTTCGGCATCCTCATGGGCGATCTCGATGTAAAATCCAGCGACCTCCGCTTCACCATCGAACCCGGCCAATCGGTACTCAACATCGGCATGTATCACCCGGCATTCGAGCAGCTCAGCGAGGACACCCAACCGTCGCTAGCACAGCTGGGATTCGTACTGTTAGATAGCGTGCTCGGCGAGCGCAACGTGGAACTGTGGGTCGGGCAGATCGACTGGCTCCAGCACCCTGGTCCGGAGCTTCTTGTTTCCGACGCCAAGGCCGTCGTCGCCCAGCTGGAAGCCCGATTCCCAGTAGAAGGCGAAGGCAACTGGGTGGTATTCGAGTCCCACCAGGGCGAAGAGCATTACGTGGCGCGCGTTCGCCCACCCTTGAAGCCGCTCGCAGATCCCCTCAAAGACATTCACGTTCGTATTGAGGTTCCTTGCGTCGAAAATGAACTCGATGACCTCTTCGAACTCGAAGATCGGCTCATGGAGGTTCAGGGGGCGCGGCTCGTGGCCGTGGAGACGTTGGCAGGGGTGCGCACGTTCCATCTCTACACCTCGGGCGAACACATCGAATCGCTTCACGGCCTGACGCAGGAGCACTCTGGCGAGGCCGTTGTAGATCCCGGCTGGGTGCGCGTTTCCCACTTACATTTTTAAGTAGCTACGCTGGCGGGCATGGACAATCACGCTCACGATTATCGAGGCGATGGCTGGGCAGTCATGGCAGATGGAACGCGCTTTTGGGGCGTGCTTGGAGCCGCCGGGCTTTTTTTGGTCTCGCCGGATGACTACGTGCTGGTGCAACTTCGCGCCGCATGGACCAACCGGGGCGGCACATGGGCTGTTCCCGGCGGAGCGCGAAACCCGGGGGAGAGCGCAGCAGAGGCAGCTTTGCGTGAAACGTGGGAGGAAACGTGTGTGGAATCCGGGCACGTGAAGATTCTCGGAGAGTGTGTGACTGCGGAGTTCCCGCTCTCGCACGTGCTGCGACGGGAGCCGTTGACGGAAAAGGCACTGTTGGAGCGTGTGGAATTGGGCGACGAGGTCTTCCACCCAGACCACGGCGGTCAGGGAATCATCGGACTGGGCAACCACGGCTGGTGGGAAATCAAAGATGAGAACTTCGCCGAAGAGTGGACTTACACCACAGTGATCGCGGAGTGCGATGAGCAGCTGGCGTTCACCGCGACCAGCGAGTCTTCGGATCTGGCGTGGTATCACATCGACAAGCTGGAGGAGCTGGATCTTCTTCCCGCGTTCAAGGACGCGCTGCCCACTCTGCGCCGGGAGCTGAAGCGGCTGAGTGCCAAGTGACGTATCCCGCTCTACCTTTGGCTTTGCCCCAGGCATGGCGTTGTGTCATCGCGCTGTGCATCGGCTTTTTCATGATCCTGCTGGATCAGACAATCGTCACGGTGGCCACGCCTGCGATTCAGAAAGACCTTGGAGCTGACTACGGGCAGATCGTATGGATCACATCGGTATACCTTCTGTGCTTTGCCGTTCCGCTACTGGTCACGGGACGTTTGGGGGACAGGTGGGGGCCGAAACGCCTCTACATCGCGGGCATGACGCTCTTCACGGTGGCTTCTCTGTGGTGCGGCCTAGCGGGCTCTATCGAACAACTCATAGCTGCTCGCGCGGTGCAGGGATTGGGCGCCTCATTGTTGAGCCCCCAGACGATGAGCGTGATCAATCGGGTGTTCCCGCGCGAGCGACGCGGTTCCGCGCTGGGTGTGTGGGGTGCGACTGCCGGTCTGTCCACCCTGCTCGGGCCCATTCTGGGTGGCGTGATCACCAGCGCGGCCAGTTGGCACTGGATCTTCTTCATCAACGTGCCCATCGGTGTGGTATCCGTGGTGATGGTGTACCTGTGGGTGCCGCGCTTTAAGCCTTCGGACAAGCCCATCGATGGGGTCTCGATTGGGCTATCGATCCTGGCGATGAGCGCGTTAATCTTTGCGATCCAAGAGGTGCAGCGGGCGTGGTGGATCTGGATTCTGTTCCCCGTTGCTGCGGTGTGTGCCTTCTTTTTCATTCGACGCCAAGCTCGTGTCACCGGCAGGGATCCTTTAGTTCCACTGTCGCTATTTGAGCGGCGTTCGTTTACCTTCGGCAACGTGTCCATCTTCACAATGGGCTTTGCGATTGCCGGAATGATGATCCCCATCATGCTCTACGTACAGCAGGTGCGCGGTTTGGATCCGCTGTACGCGGGATTGTTAATGACCCCAATGTCCGTGCTGAGTTTCCTGCTCAGCCCGTTGGTGGGGCGGGCGACTGACCGGATGAGTCCGCGGCCGTTGGCGATGACTGGTTTTGGGCTGATGGCCGTGGGCGTGGCGATGATCGCAGGAATGATTGCAGCAGGAATTAACGTGTGGTGGATTTTGCTGGCCAACGTGGTCTTAGGCGTGGCAAGCCCGCTGATCTGGGCACCGAATTCCACCTCTACCTTGCGGGACTTGCCCGGCTCCATGGCTGGTGCTGGCTCTGGTGTCTATAACTCCACGAGGCAGCTAGGTTCCGTGACGGGCGCTGCGGTCATCGGTTTGATTTTGCAACTGCCCATCGGAGATTCACCCGGGATTGCCTTCGCCGTTTCGCTTGTGCCTGCCGTGATTCTGCTGGCTGTTGGCATGTGGGGCGCTACAGCGAGCCGAGAAATTCCTAAGAACAACCCGCCGGTGTGAGCAGTGGAGAAATCCAGAATGCGGTCGTGATCAGGATTGCCAATGAACATGTTCCGAAGCATCCGCTCGATGCGGCCAAGGTTCTTGGTATAGCCGATGAAGTAGGTACCGAACTCCTTGTCGCCGATGGATCCGAACGGCATGTTCGGCCGCAGCGAATTCTGGATTCTCCGAACCATCCACGACACCCAGCAGGTCTCGATCATCGAATAACTTAAAGCCGTGCGCCTCATCCACAACCTCTGCACGGCCTTCCAAGCGTTGGCTGATCAACGTTGCCAACTGGAAACACAGATCCAAGTGATTGGTTCGCAAGTGGGCTAGCAGGTCACCCAGCGTGGATACGGCGGCGTGTTCGGCGTCGGGAAAAAGACGGTCCCACAACCCACTACCGATTCCCACCACGCTCAAAAGATTGTCCGCAGGAGCGCGGAACTCTACGCTACGGGTGAGACCAGGCAGAGCGCGCTGGGGCGGGGCAGGCCTTTTGCGATGGTGTGGCGGGAGTATAACTTGCATACCCAGCGAAGGCAGAGGGTTGTCGCTAGACTGAAAAGTATGCGAATTGCGACCCTGACCAGTGGTGGAGATTGCCCCGGCCTCAATGCAGTGATCCGCGGCATCGTACGAACGGCAACTGGTTACGGTGCCAACGTGGTGGGGTTTGAAGACGGTTGGCAAGGGTTGCTGGAGGACCGTCGAGTGCAGTTGTACGACGATGACTACATCGACCGGATCCTCCGACGTGGCGGAACCATCCTCGGTACGGGTCGCCTGCACCCGGACAAATTCAAGGCCGGCATTGAGCAGATCAAGGCCAACCTGAAGGACGCGGAGATCGACGCGCTGATCCCCATCGGCGGCGAGGGCACACTCAAGGGGGCGAAGTTCTTAGCGGACAACGGCATCCCTGTGGTGGGGGTGCCGAAGACTATCGATAACGACGTCAACGGAACCGATTACACCTTTGGTTTCGACTCCGCTGTGGCGGTTGCCACGGATGCCATCGACCGTCTGCATACCACCGCAGAATCCCACGACCGCGTGATGATCGTGGAAGTCATGGGGCGGCACGTGGGATGGATCGCTCTGCACGCGGGCATGGCCTCCGGTGCGCACGACATTCTGATTCCCGAAGTGCCCTTCGATATCGACGACGTGTGCCGGAAGATGGCTCGCAGGTTCCAGCTGGGCGAGAAATACGGAATCATCGTGGTGGCTGAAGGCGCACTTCCTAAGGAAGGCACACTAGATGTGGCCGAACGCGAGGTGGACCAGTTCGGTCACGAGAAGTTCGAGGACATGAGCGGTCTGATCGCCCGCGAGATTGAAAACCGCCTGGATACCGAAGTGCGGTCCACCGTGCTGGGGCACGTGCAGCGCGGCGGCACACCCACCGCATTCGACCGCGTTCTGGCGACTCGCTTTGCCGTCAATGCCACCAAGGCGTGTATTCGCGGGGACTTCAACAAGGTGGTCGCACTCAAGGGTCAACACATCGAGATGATTGGCTTTGACGAAGCAATCGGCTCGCTGAAGCAGGTGCCGATGAAGCGCTACGAGACAGCGCAGTCACTGTTTGGCTAAAAGTTACCGGCAGTTTACTCGCGGAATCCCGTGGGCCATTACCTGCGGCAACCGCGACGAAGATTCCAACGAAGATGCAGGTACCGGCGTGTACGAACGCCACATGGTAGATTTCGTTCGCCAGTACAAGCACAACCTGAACCCGGAAGCACCTGACAGGGAATACGGTCACTCTGATGCCCAACTGCTTGTGGGTTCCTCCAGGCATGGCAACCGTGCCGCGTTTGCCATATGGTTGCTAGATTCCGGCAACTACTTGCCCGGGCACGGGCTTCGCTCCATACGGGTTGCACGACGGCACGTGACAGCAGAACACCTTGCGCGGGGCGCGCGTGTTCGAGCTCAACGAGAACTCGGAGCGCGTTTACGAGTCCCACCCGCGTGGACATGAACCCCAAGAAGCAGCCAGTGGATAGCCCTGCGGAACTTCCGGAGTACGTGAAGCTACCCTGAGTCTCATGACGTCTTCAGGTTCTACTCAGCCCAGTATCTTAAGCTCTCTTGGTTTTCCCATCCTGGTAATCATCGGGGGAGTAATTGGTTACTTGACGGGAGACGGGGCCGCATCCCTGAGCTCGTGGGTCACTCCGCTGCTGGGACTGATCATGTTTGGCATGGGGCTAACCATCAAACCTGGAGACTTCGTGGTGGTTGCCAAGCGTCCCTTGCCGGTGCTCATCGGCGTAGTGGCACAGTTTGTCATCATGCCGCTGGTGGCGGTTCTCGTGGTGTGGATGCTGAGTTTGCCTCCGGAGATCGCCGTGGGCGTGATTTTGGTGGGCTGCTGCCCAGGCGGAACCAGCTCGAACGTGGTGAGCTACTTGGCTAACGGCGACGTGGCGCTATCGGTAGCGATGACCACCGTGTCCACTCTTCTAGCACCCCTGCTGACACCTGCGCTGATGCTCATGTTGGCAGGGCAGTACATGGATGTATCCGTGCAGGCGATGGCACTGAGCATTCTGCAGGTGGTCCTCCTGCCGGTGGTTGCAGGGTTGGTGATCGCACGCTTTGCTCCGCGGGTAGTGGAACTGGTGGGGCCGGTATTGCCCTGGGTATCCGCGCTAGCTATCTCCACGATCGTGGCGATCGTGGTGGGCGGAAGTAAGAGCAACATCGTTACCGCGGGCGCGCTGGTGTTCGGTGCCGTGATTTTGCACAACGCGATTGGTTACCTGCTGGGATACCTGACTGGCGTTGCTACCAAACAGCCGATTCCGGCACGCCGCACCATGGCTGTGGAAGTGGGAATGCAGAACTCCGGGCTGGCGGCTTCCCTGGCCAGCTCGTACATCAATCCGCTGGCAGCCCTTCCCGGTGCCGTGTTCTCCGTATGGCACAACATCTCCGGCGCGATCCTTGCGGCCACGGTTCGCTATAGCGATATGCGCAAGTAACAGTTGGGCGCTGCATTACAAGATGTAGCCGACGTATTAGGATGGCTTGCATGACTGCGCCTGTCTACGACTACTCCGATGACGTGATGGACTTCGACGAAGTGCTGGAGCGCTTCGACCCAGTAATGGGTATGGAGGTCCACGTTGAGCTCGCAACGAAGACCAAGATGTTTTCCACGTCTTCCGCCGAGTTTGGCGACGAGCCAAACACCAACGTGGACCCCTGCAGCCTGGGCCTTCCAGGCGCGCTGCCCGTGGTGAACAAGCAGGGCGTGGAGTGGGCTATCAAGATTGGCCTGGCTCTGAACTGCGATATCGCGCCGTTTTCTCGCTTCGCCCGCAAGAATTACTTCTACCCGGATCAGCCGAAGAACTACCAGATCAGCCAGTACGATGAGCCCATCGCTCACGACGGCTACCTAGACGTCACCCTCGAAGACGGCACCGAGTGGCGCATAGAGATCGAGCGCGCGCACATGGAGGAAGACACAGGCAAGCTCACCCACCTCGGTGGCGCCGGTGGCCGCATTCACGGCGCTACCGCGTCTCTGGTGGATTGCAACCGTGCTGGCGTGCCGTTGATCGAGATCGTCACCAAGCCCATCGAGGGTGCTGGGGAACGTGCTCCCGAGGTGGCCAAGGCGTACGTGTCCGCGCTGCGTGATTTGGTTAAGGCGCTGGGTGTTTCCGACGCCCGCATGGACCAAGGATCAATGCGCGTAGACTCCAACCTCTCCCTCCGGGAAAATGGCACCACCGAGTTCGGTACCCGTACTGAAACCAAGAACATCAACTCGTTGAAGTCTGTAGAGCAGGCTGTGCGTTTCGAGATGCAGCGCCAAGCCGCCTGCCTGGTTAATGATGTAGAGATCATCCAGGAGACCCGTCACTACCAAGAGACGGACGGAACCACCTCCAAGGGTCGCCCCAAGGAGACCATGGCGGATTACCGCTACTTCAACGATCCGGATCTGCCACCCGTGCTGGCTCCTGCAGAATGGGTAGAAGAAATTCGTTCTACTCTGCCCGAAATGCCATGGATTCGCCGTGCCCGAATCCAGAAGGAGTGGGGACTCAAGGATGAGGAGATGCGTGACCTTGTCAACGCTGGTGCGCTGGATCTCATCATCGAGACCGTAGAAGCTGGTGCGGCTCCCGGCGAAGCTCGTTCGTGGTGGGTTTCCTACCTGGCAGGCAAGGCCAACGAGGCAGGTGTAGAGCTCACGCAGCTGCAGATCACTCCTGCGCAGGTGGCTCTGGTAATCGCTCTGGTCAGCGAAGGAAAGCTGACCACCAAGCTCGCCCGTCAGGCGGTGGACGGAGTGATTGCCGGGGAGGGTGACGTCGATAAGGTCGTTGCTGAACGTGGACTGGAAGTTGTCCGCGACGACGGCGCCATCGAGGCGGCAGTTGACGAGGCCCTCGCCGCTAACCCAGACGTGGTGGAAAAGTACAAGGCCGGCAACACAAAGGTCACCGGCGCTATTGTGGGAGCGGTCATGAAGGCAACCCGCGGTAAGGCAGACCCAGCGCAGGTCAACCAGCTGATCGCCAAGAAACTGAGCTAGGCGAAAGCGCCCTTCTCATCATCGGAGAAGCTCTCTTCTGACGGGTTAGGGCCAGGCGCGGTGCCGTTGGCACCCCAGGTCTCGCCCGGGAGTTCGGTGCGATCGTGCACCGCATAGTAGCTCGCAGGATTCGGCCCCACGGGAACCACACCCGTGGGGTTGATGTCTGTGTGGACCAGGAAGTAGTGGTCTTTGATCTGCTGGAAATTGGTGGTATCGCCGAATCCAGGAGTCTGGAACAGGTCACGGAGGTATCCCCACAGGTTGGGCATCTCGGCGATCTTGTTCCGATTGCACTTGAAGTGGTTGTGGTAAACCATGTCGAAGCGAATCAGGGTGGGGTAGAGGAAAACGTCTGCCAAAGTGAGTTGGTTGCCCACGAGGTAACGACGATCGCTGAGGCGCTCCTCGAGCCAATCGAGGGATTCAAAGAGCTCGTTGAATGCCTTTTCGTAGGCCTCCTGGGAGCCTGCAAAGCCTGCCTTGTACACGCCGTTGTTGACAGTGTGGAAGACGCGATTGGCTACTTCGTCGATTTCCTCACGGAGTTCTTCTGGGTACAGGTTCGGGGCGCCTTCGCGGTGGAAATGAGTCCACTCAGTGCAGAAGTCCTTGACCATGGTGCGGAAATCATTAGTGACGACTGCCTGGGATTCGATCTCCACGAGCACCGGAACTGTGATGCCCTTGGGGTAGTCCGGGTAGCGATTGAGGTACGCGCTGCGCAGCTGGCCCATCTTCAGGACGGGATCGATGCTGTTGGGGTAGAGGTCGAAGGTCCACGACTTCCAGTCGTGAGTGGGCCCGGTCAAACCCAGGCTGATGGATTGCTCGAGGCCGAGGAGCCTGCGAGTGATAATCGCGCGGTGGGCCCACGGGCAGGCTCGGGCGCCGATGAGACGGTACGTGTCCGCTGCAGGCTGTGCGCGGTCGTCGATGTAGTTCATGTCGCGGTCGTAGCTACCGCCGGTGGCAACGTAGGCCATGGGGGACTCCTTGTGGTTGAGGTGATGTAGTTCCAGCCTACGTAGGATTTAGTTGATACGTCAACCATTTGCGAGTTTCGACGCGCCGACCTTGCTTCCTGCCACTGTACAAATGTGGCACTTAGGCTAGGGGCGTGAATAATTCATCGAATTCCCGTGACAGCAATCCGAACTCGACGCAGGCGGACAGCGAATTTTTCGATGACGCCAACTCTGACATCGATGTCCCCGTCTACCGCCGTGACGCCGAGCGCGAGAAGAAGCCGGAGCCACGCGACCCGTACACCATGACCGGACGAGCCCGTCCCCAGCGCATCGAGGCGGCGAAGCCGGAACCTCAATCAGTGGAGGTAGCGCCAGCCGCTGAACCGGAGCCAGCGCCAGAACCAGTCATCCGTGAGGATCCGGCGTTCGCGGAGCCTGCGAAGGCCGTCCCGGTCAGTGCAACAGAGACCACGGGCGAAACTCCCGTGGTACCCGCTGCTGCTGCGGAGCCAGAGGTTGCCACCGACAAGCCCGTGCGGGAAAAGCGCGGCACCCTCGGCTTTGGTCTGCTGCTCCTGCGCCTCGTTGTGGGCGGCTTGCTGCTGGTCCAAGGCTTGCAGACGCTATTCGCATTCGGCGGCAACGGCGGCCTGAACGTTTTGGAACGTCACCTGACGGATCACTCCCATGCGGATCTGTTGGCCGTGGGACTCTCCGCGGGTGCGGTGGTTGCCGGCGGACTATTGATCCTCGGCCTCCTGACCCCGTTTGGTGCCGCGATCGGGGCCGTGGTTGCCGGTTTCTTCGCCCTGCACTTCCTCCGCAAGTGGGACGGTGGCTACTGGCCATCCGCTCTCGATACAGAAGTACAGATGTGGGCAATGCTCGCTGCGGTCGCCGTGGCTATCCTATTCACCGGCCCTGGGCGAATCTCCTTCGATCGCTCCCGTGGATGGGCCACTCGACCACTGGCATCCGCTTGGCTTTTTGCCATCATCGCCGGCGGCGCGCTGGCTGCGCTGTGGTTCCTAACCGCTTAGTTAACTTCGCGGACTGCGCCGCGATCAGCAGACGTAGCCATAGATGCGTAGGCGCGCAGAGCCTTGGTCACCGTGCGCTGGCGAGTGGTAGGAGACCACGGCTTGCCGCGAGACTCCATCTCTTCCTTACGACGCGCGATTTCCTCGTCAGAGACCTGCAGCTCCAAGCGGCGCTCGTGGATGTCGATCAGGATCGGATCGCCGTCCTGAACCAGACCGATGAGTCCGCCGTGAGCAGCCTCGGGGGAGATGTGGCCCACGGAGATTCCCGAGGAGCCTCCTGAGAAGCGACCATCGGTGATCAGCGCACACTTCTTGCCCAGGCCAGCGCCCTTCAAGAAAGCGGTGGGGTGCAGCATCTCCTGCATGCCCGGGCCACCGGCGGGACCTTCGTAGCGCACAACCACCACGTGGCCAGGCTGAACCTTTTTGTCCAGGATCACGCGTACTGCTTCTTCTTGAGATTCCACGACCAACGCGGTTCCCTCGAAGTGCCACACCGATGGATCCACACCAGCGGACTTAATCACAGCGCCGTTTTCCGCGAGGTTGCCGCGGAGGATGACCAAGCCGCCGTCGGACGTAAAAGCATGTTCGACGTCACGAATGACACCTTCAGCTGCATCCGTGTCCAAAGACGACCAGCGGTTGCTCGTGGAGAATGGCTTAGTAGTGCGCACACCACCTGGCGCGGCGTGGAAGAGCTCGATGGCTTCCTCGGACGCCTCACCGGAACGGATGTCCCAGTTCAGCAGCCATTCCTTCAGCGTGTTGGAGTGCACGCTGTGCACACCCTCGTTGAGCTTTCCGCCCCGGTAGAGCTCGCCCAAGATGGCGGGGATGCCACCACCGCGGTGCACGTCTTCCATGTGGTAATCGGAGTTCGGGGAGACCTTGGACAAGCATGGAACACGCTTGGACAGATCGTCGATGTCCTGCAGGTTGAAGCCCACTTCACCCTCTTCGGCAGCGGCCAAGATGTGCAGCACGGTATTGGTGGAACCGCCCATGGCCATGTCCAGAGCCATGGCGTTCTCGAAGGCCTCGCGCGTGGCGATGTTGCGAGGCAACACGGAGGAATCGCCCTCGCCGTAGTAGCGCTTACACAGATCCACGATGGTGGTTCCGGCCTTACGGAAAAGCTCCTTGCGGGCCACCTGAGTTGCCAGAGTAGAACCATTGCCCGGCAGGGAAAGCCCCAGAGCCTCGGTGAGACAGTTCATGGAGTTTGCCGTGAACATACCGGAACAGGAACCGCAGGTAGGACAAGCGGCGGATTCCACATCTAACAGTCCTTGCGCATCCACCTTGTCCGATGCAGAAGCAGAGATGGCGGTGATCAGGTCAGTGGGAGCCTGCACCACACCATCAACAGCCACGGCTTTGCCGGCCTCCATCGGTCCGCCAGAGACGAACACCACGGGGATGTTCAAGCGCATTGCGGCATTGAGCATACCCGGGGTGATCTTGTCGCAGTTGGAGATGCACACCAGTGCGTCCGCGGCATGACCGTTGACCATGTACTCCACGGCGTCGGAAATGACCTCACGAGAAGGCAGGGAGTACAGCATGCCCGCGTGACCCATGGCGATGCCGTCATCCACGGCGATGGTGTTGAATTCGCGTGCCACGCCACCGGCTTCAGTGATGGCCTCTGCCACGATGTCGCCAACGTCCTTGAGGTGCACGTGACCCGGCACGAACTGCGTGTACGAGTTCGCGATGGCGATGATGGGCTTGTTGTCGAAGTCCGCGTCGGTCATGCCCGTGGCGCGCCACAGTGCGCGTGCGCCTGCAGCGTTACGGCCCTGGGTGGTTACAGCGGATCTCAATGGGATTGCGTTCATCGTTTTAGTCACTCTTCTCTACTTCGGCGCGACGCTGAGCTTCGTATTCAGCGTATTCGTCCTTGTCCATCAGCACTGCGTGGCCATCCTTGTGGACAACCTGCACCTTGCGATCTGCGGCTTCTCGTCCCGGGGTCACCGGATCGGGAATTCGGCCGTCAGATGCCACGCTGAGGGTGATCAGCGAATTAAAGGTTACTCCCGGGAGCCAGAATCGGGTGTCGTCGGCTCCGTCTTCGTGAGTAACCGCGTAGGCCTTACCTGCCTTATTAAACTGCACACCGGAAAATTTATTCCAGCTCATCTTCCGGTTCTTGCGCAGGGCGTAGCGGGTAGCGATGCCCTGAGGCCCCACCGTGGTTCGCACGTAAAAAGTCCACGCCAGGAAGATCAGCGGTAGCAGTGGAACCCAGAAGAACCAAGAGAACTTGAATCCCGCAAAGATCAGACACAGCACCACCATGAAAGCCACGCCGAGCAAATGCTCGCGGCTCGGGGAGAGGTACACCGTGTCGCCACGCCACTTCACTCCAGGCCCTGCAGTAGGTGGAGTGCTTCTTTTTGCCTTTGCGCTCATGGTTGCTATTTAAACAGGTTGGTCTGTGGTTGTTGAATCAGGTGCTATTGCGAGGGCTGGGTGTTGTCCGCCGTCGATTGCTCTTGGGTGGACGAGTCAGGCTGTTGCTGGCTCGATTCGCTCTGAGGCGTCTGTTCATAGGTCTGTTGGTTAGTTGTGTCCGTTGGTTGCTCGGTGTACTGAGGTTGTTCCTCGGTCGGCGTCTCCATTACCTCAGACTCAGTAGCAGAAGGGGTGGTCTCGGAAATCTCCGTGGTTTCCTCTGTGGACTGCCAGCGAGCTGGGTTGAGCAGGCCTGCCTGGCCGCCTTCTGGATTCGACGCCGCCAGTGCCAGCCCGCCCACGAAGATCAGCGCAATGAACAGCAGGGTAGTAGACACGCGAGTGCGACCACCGATGCTCAAGAAGTTTTTGAGCTTCGTGTCGTAATCATGGCGCTCGAAGGCTGCCTCGTCGAGGGAATCGCCGAAGTCTTCCTCGCCAACAATAATGTCGCCGCGCTCGTCACGTCGCCGACCGGGACGCTGCGGATCGAACGTGTGATTTGACGGGGAGCCTGGGCCATCGTCCTTAGGCTCAGAACCGCTTGCCTGCTCAGTAAGGGCAGCGTTCTCGTCTCGGTTGGCGGAGACGGAATCGGCGGGGGTGGTGGCGTCGGAAAAAGAAGAAGGACCGAACGCGGGCGCATGCTGCATACGCTCCCAGAACTCATTGGCCACCGCGGCACGAATAGCACGCTCCACGGCCCACTGGCGCGCAGGATTGACGTCAGCCGTGATACGGAACTGCACCGACCACGGCTGACCGGCGGTCGCGGGCTGAACCAAGCTCATGGCAGGCAAAACGTCCAGCTGATCGGTGACATCCTTGGCGACCTCAGGATCGCGGACGGCATGCTGAGCGGCCTGCTCCACGCCGCGGGTGAGCTCGGCCATGGACTCGCCGTGCTTCATTGGAATTTCGATGTCCACAACAGCACGGGACCACTCCTGAGAGAAGTTAGTGATCACGCCGGTGGTGCCGTTAGGGACGTTGACCATCTCGCCGGACGGGGTGCGCAAGCGGGTGGCGCGGAGGGTGATCGCTACCACCGTGCCCTCGACGGGATTGCTGGGTCCATCGAAGCTGACGTAATCTCCCAAACCGAACTGGCGTTCCGAGATGATGAAGAAACCAGCCAGGAAGTCACCAATAACGTTCTGCGCGCCGAAACCAATGGCAGCAGAAACCACAGTGGCGGGCAATGCCGCGCCCATGGCGGGAACGCCCAAGTTAGTGAGGCCGACCATGACGATGAAGAAGAAGGCAACAGCTTCTACCACGTAAACCAGCGCGCCAATCAGCGCCAGGCGGGTCTTGGTTGCCTCTTCGCCCTTGGAGAGCTGGCGCTCGGCCATGCGCATCGCCAAGCGTCCCAAGCGTGGGATGAGGATCGCTGTAAGCACGAGAGCAGTGAGGGGAATGCCGTGGTGGATTAACCATCCCCAGACCTCGTAGAGGAAAAACTTCACATTCATGCGCTCCACCGTAATGAAAAATTTCAGTGAGTCACACTCTTGGAATGAGCTTGGCAAACGCTGAATTTCACGGTGTTAAGTGGTCACCTAGTGGGATAGTGACGTTCATAGTTTGGGAAAGTTGTGCTCAGTGACTTGCATGACACAGCACCGCTAGTTATGATGACAACCATGATGAGCAACCTAGTTATTCGCGTACTCGTAGGCTGAGGGGCGCAACCCTCACTCGAGATCCTCGAATACACACCGCGCCCTCGGTACCGACTCGCTCGGTTACTCGGGGGCTTTTTGATTGCCGTCCTCTTCGACAAAGACCATTGACCCAAGGAGCGAATGACACGTGACTGACACATCACGCTCGCAACCCACACCAGCCATCCTGGCGAACAACTCTCGCGGCAAGCGACCCGAGCGCATTAACGGCGCAGAAGCTGTTGTCCGCTCCCTCGAAGAGCTGGGCACAGACGTTGTCTTTGGTCTGCCTGGCGGCGCAGTGTTGCCACTGTACGAGGCGCTCTACTCCTCCGAAAAGCTCAATCACATCCTGGTCCGTCACGAGCAGGGTGCAGGCCATGCAGCAACGGGCTTTGCGCAGGCGACCGGTCGCGTTGGTGTGTGTATCGCCACCTCCGGACCTGGTGCCACGAACCTGGTCACCCCCATTGCCGACGCCAACATGGACTCCGTTCCACTGGTGGCCATCACCGGCCAGGTAGGCCAGCACATGCTCGGTACGGATGCCTTCCAGGAGGCTGATATCCGTGGCGTGACTATGCCCATCACCAAGCACAACTTCATGGTGACCCATCCTGATGACATTCCTGCAGCCATCGCGGAGGCCTTCCATGTGGCATCCACGGGCCGTCCCGGCGCCGTGCTGGTGGACATCCCCAAGGATGTGCAGAACGCTGAGCTGGACTTTGTCTGGCCGCCGAAGTACGAACTGCCTGGCTACCGTCCGGTCACCACTCCGCACTCGCGGCAGATCGATGAAGCCGTGCATCTGATCAATAGCGCCAAGAAGCCAGTGCTGTACGTCGGCGGTGGCGTGGTCAAGGCTGAGGCTCACCGTGAGTTGATGGCTTTCGCTGAGGCCTACGACATCCCCGTGGTCACCACTTTGATGGCTTTGGGAACCTTCCCGGACTCCCACCCACTGCACATGGGCATGCCCGGTATGCACGGAACCGTGCCTGCCGTGGCCGCGCTGCAGCGCTCTGACCTGCTGATCACCATCGGCGCTCGCTTCGACGACCGCGTGACTGGTCATCTGGGCAGCTTCGCTCCGAACGCACAGGTTATTCACGCGGACATCGACCCCGCGGAAATCGGCAAGGTGCGCGAAGTGCAGGTGCCGATCGTGGGCGACGCTCGCGAGGTACTGCAGGCGCTCAGCGACGCGATGAAGTCCAACAAGCTGGAGGGGCCGGACACTACGGGCTGGCTGAAGTACTTGGGCAAGCTGGTCGAGGACTTCCCACGCGGCTACAGCGAGCAGCCTAATGAGAAGCTGGCGCCACAGTTCGTCATCGAGACGCTGTCTCGCGTGATTGGACCAGAGGCCATCTACGTGGCTGGCGTGGGTCAGCACCAGATGTGGGCGGCGCAGTTCGTGGACTACGAAAACCCCCGGACCTGGCTGAACTCCGGTGGGCTGGGAACCATGGGCTACGCGGTGCCCGCCGCCATGGGTGCGAAGGCCGGAAAGCCAGAGACCAGCGTGTGGGCCATCGACGGCGACGGCTGCTTCCAGATGACCAACCAGGAACTGGTGACCTGTGCGGTGGAGAAGCTGCCGATCAAGGTCGCTCTGATCAACAACGGCAACCTGGGCATGGTGCGCCAGTGGCAGACGCTGTTCTACGACGAGCACTACTCTCACACCAACTTGAAGCCCGGCGAGAACTACCTGCCAGACTTCCTGATGCTGGCGGAGGCCATGGGCTGTGCCGCATTCCGCGTGACCCGCAAGGAAGACGTGGAACCGACCATCCGCAAGGCCGAAGCGATCAATGACCGTCCCGTGGTGATCGACTTTATCGTGGGTGAGGACGCGCAGGTTTGGCCAATGGTTGCCGCTGGTACCTCAAACAATGAGATCCAGTACGCGATGAATCTACGTCCACTGTTCGATGATGAATCCTCGGCAGGGGAGGATCCTGCGGAGATTCATGGCGTCGTCAAAGAAGAGATGGAAGAAGATCTCCAGGACCAGATCGCAGAGCGCACCGACAACGAGGAGAAGAACTAATGTCTCAAGTCCATACACTGTCCATCCTGTGTGAAGACGTAGACGGCATCATCTCCCGTATCTCGGGGATGTTTACGCGTCGCGCGTTCTCGATCCTGTCCATCAGCTCAGGCCGAACTGAGGTAGAGGGCGTCAATCGAATCACGATCGTACTAGAGGGTGAAGACCAGGTGATCGAGCAGATTACCAAGCAGCTGAACAAGCTGATCCCCGTGCTCAAGGTCTCCCGTCAGGATCCGGACACTACGGTGGCCCGCGGGCTACTGATGGTGAAGGTTTCCGCCGATGCCACGAACCGTACGCAGGTGGTCGAATCCGCCAAGCTGTTCCGCGCGCACGTCGTGGACGTGGGTGCTGAATCCGTGATCATCGAGGCCACAGGATCTCCGTCTAAGCTGCAGGCTTTGCTGGACATCCTGGAGCCATTCGGTATCCGTGAGCTGGTGGAATCCTCGATCACGGCGATGAGCCGCGGACCGAAGGCTATGTACCCAGCGAAGCTCTAGTTTTGGCGGATGGAGTGAGGTTCACTATATGGACACCCCATCCCATCAACTGAAACGCGCGGCTGGTATAAAAGAAGATATTGACGGCTGATTCATTCACGAACAGCTCGTTCCCAACGAAAGGAACTATTCCCATGGCAATTGACGTGTTGTACGACGACGATGCAGACGTGTCCATCATCCAGGGTCGCAAGGTCGCTGTTATTGGCTACGGCTCCCAGGGACACGCACACTCCCAGAACCTGCGCGATTCCGGCGTGGATGTAGTCATCGGCCTGCGCGAAGGCTCCAAGTCCCGCGCCAAGGCTGAAGAAGCTGGCTTCAAGGTGATGAATAACGCCGAGGCATCCGAGTGGGCAGATGTCATCATGCTGCTGGCTCCTGATACCTCCCAGGCGTCCATCTTCGAAAACGACATTCAGCCCAACCTGAAGGACGGCGACGCGCTGTTCTTCGGACACGGCCTGAACATCCACTTCGACCTGATCAAGCCAGCGGATAACATCACCATTGGCATGGTTGCTCCAAAGGGTCCAGGCCACCTGGTGCGTCGCCAGTTCGTCGATGGCAAGGGCGTTCCCTGCCTGATCGCCATCGACCAGGATCCAAAGGGCGAGGGCAAGGACCTGGCACTGGCTTACGCTGCTGCCATTGGTGGAGCTCGCGCCGGCGTGATCCCTACCACCTTCGAAGCGGAGACCGTGACCGACCTGTTTGGTGAGCAGGCTGTGCTTTGTGGCGGGACCGAGGAGCTGGTCAAGACAGGCTTCGAGGTACTGGTTGAGGCTGGCTACGAGCCAGAGATGGCATATTTCGAGTGCCTGCACGAGCTGAAGCTGATCGTGGACCTCATGTTCGAGGGCGGCATCGCCAACATGAACTACTCCGTGTCTGACACCGCCGAGTTCGGTGGCTACCTCTCTGGCCCACGCGTGATCGACGCGGACACCAAGAAGCGTATGAAAGACATCCTGACCGATATTCAGGACGGCACCTTCACCAAACGCTTGGTTGCCAACGTCGAGGGTGGCAACAAGGAGCTCGAGGATCTGCGTGCTTCCTACAACGACCACCAGATTGAGACTACCGGCAAGAAGCTGCGCGATCTCATGAGCTGGGTTAAGGTCGACGCCCGCGCTGAGACTGCCTAAGTTTTTCCTCAGTCGGTTCGCTTAAGCGCCGTTCACCGTTTCTGGTGGGCGGCGCTTTTTGCTTGTTTATTTGAGGGGGATTCACAATTCTTCCCGAACTCAAATCGTGCCCATGCAAAACCCCAAGACAATGTTGCAGATGGGATTGGCGCGGAGCAGTTGGGGAAAAATTGTGAAAGTCGGTAGGCCGGCAACCCCTAATGAAAACAATTATCAGTAAGGTGTAGAGTTGCTCGCATGTCACACGAACATGCATCAACTCCCGTCACCGTTATCTCTGGGTTCCTCGGCTCCGGCAAGACAACCCTGCTCAATGATTTGCTTGCAGACCGCGAAGGCCGGCGCATCGCGGTCATCGTCAACGATTTCTCCGAGGTCAACATCGATGCCTCGCTTATCGCGGGGGAGGGGCACCTCGAAAGGGGAGAAGATCGCTTCGTTGAATTAACCAACGGCTGCATCTGCTGCACGTTGCGAGAAGATCTCATCGAGTCCGTGGGAAAGCTCGCCAAGTCCGGGAAATATGACCACATCGTGATCGAATCCACCGGCATCTCCGAGCCCATGCCCGTGGCTGCCACGTTTGAGTGGCAGTGGGAAGACGGAACCAGGCTGGCGGATGTCGCGCCCATCGATACGATGGTCACCCTCGTGGATGCCTCCCAGTTCCTGCAGCTTATAGGCCAAAAGCAGCTGCTGCGCGAAGCAGACATGGAAGCCACACCAGAAGATGAACGCACCATCGCAGACCTGCTGGTAGACCAGATTGAATTCGCAGACAAGATCTATATCACCAAGCCAGATCTGACCACCCCTGGCCGCTACAAAGCCACTGAGGCGCTGATCAAGAAGATGAATCCGCGAGCTGGCGTCGAGAAAATGACCGAAGGAAAGGTCAACGGGCGCAGCGTCATCGAGAACATCCTCGGCGCGCACCTCTACGACGAAGACACGGCACGCGCCTACGAGGGCTACCTCGACGAACTCGCCAACCCGCACACGCCGGAGACGGAAGAATACGGCATCAGCTCAGTAGTTTTCCGTGGCCATCGGCCATTCGACCGCGGCCGCCTGCTAGAAGCACTCCGCGGACCGGCCTGAACTCATCCAAGTGTGGCATCAAGCTGGACCCGATTTGCGCATCCAACCAGCTGGTTCGTGGCGCAGTGCCGGTCTCACGCCAGCCAATGAGGTGGTGCTCATCGGCGTGAACTTTGATGCCGCTGCGGCGATAGCCAGGTTCCAGGATGCAATGCTGAATGATTATGAAGTAACAGCTATGCTGTAATGCGTCGCACGCCACACTTGGACGGCGTGGTCCCTCTCGGCGCCGGCGCGGTCGTTTCGGCGCGGACGAGGCACTACTTTTCCACTCAGGAGAAAATATCGTGAGCAGTAATCGCCCGGTAGTCCTCATTGCCGACAAGCTTTCCCAGTCCACCGTGGACGCCCTCGGAGATTCCGTAGAGGTGCGTTGGGTGGATGGCCCGAACCGCCCCGAGCTGCTGAAGGCAGTCGTGGACGCAGATGCTCTGCTGGTCCGTTCCGCAACCAAGGTTGATGCCGAGGTTCTGGGAGCCGCACCGAAGCTGCAGATCGTCGGACGTGCAGGCGTGGGCCTGGACAACGTGGACATCGAGACCGCCACCTCCCGTGGCGTGATGGTGGCTAATGCTCCGACCTCCAACATCCACTCCGCATGTGAGCACGCAATCTCCCTGTTGCTGTCCACCGCCCGTCAGATCCCAGCCGCGGATAAGACCCTGCGCGATGGCGAGTGGAAGCGCTCCTCCTTCAATGGCGTGGAGATCCTTAACAAGACCGTCGGCATCGTCGGCTTCGGCCACATTGGCCAGCTGTTCGCTCAGCGCCTGGCTGCCTTCGAGACGGACATCATTGCCTACGATCCTTATGCTAACGCTGCGCGCGCCGCTCAGCTGGGCGTGGAGCTGGTGGACAATCTCGAGGACCTGATGGGTCGCGCGGACTTCGTCACCATCCACCTCCCTAAGACCAAGGAAACGGCCGGCATGTTCAATGCTGACCTGTTGGCTAAGTCCAAGAAGGGCCAGATCATCATCAACGCCGCCCGCGGTGGCCTGGTTGACGAGCAGGCTCTGGCAGACGCCATCAAGTCCGGTCACATCCGTGGTGCCGGCTTTGACGTCTACGCCTCCGAGCCTTGCACCGATTCCCCTCTGTTCGAGCTGGATGAGGTTGTTGTTACCCCTCACCTCGGCGCGTCCACCGAAGAGGCTCAGGACCGTGCAGGCACCGACGTGGCTGCCTCCGTTCTGCGCGCACTGTCTGGCGATTTTGTTCCCGACGCCGTCAACGTCGCAGGTGGCAAGGTCTCCGAGGAAGTTGCGCTCTGGCTGAACCTGGCAACCAAGCTGGGCCGCGTGGCAGGTTCCCTGCTGGGTGCCGCTCCGCAGGCTGTCACCGTGGAGGCTCGTGGCGAGCTGTCCTCTGAGTCCGTTGATGCGCTGGGACTGTCCGCACTGCGCGGCGTGTTCTCCGGTGTGATTGACGAGCAGGTGACCTTCGTCAACGCTCCAAAGATCGCCGAAGAGCGTGGCGTATCCCTCGAGGTCAGCACCCAGGATGAGTCCGTGACTCACCGCTCTGTGTTGGAGGTCAAGGTCGTTTCTGCCGACGGACAGTCCGCGTCCGTCATCGGTGCCCTGACCGGCCTGGAGCGCGTGGAGAAGATCGTGCGCCTGAACGGTCGCGGTCTGGATCTGCGAGCCACCGGTCACAACCTGTTCCTGGTCTACGGCGACCAGCCAGGCGCTCTGGGCTCCGTGGGCACCGCGCTGGGTGCCGAGGGCATCAACATTGACGCTGCTGCACTGTCTCCCTCCGAGGGCGACGAGCAGGCAACGCTGGTTCTGCGCGTAGCTCAGGACCTGGACGAGCAGCTGGTGGAAAAGATTCAGGGTGACCTGAACGCCTCCACCGCTGTGGTCCTGGATCTGAACTAGCCGAACAGCTGCGTGCCCCAGTCCTGGCCCTCTTTGAGGCCGGGAGGGCACGCGAAGATGGCTTTGGACTCGTAGCGAACGTACTCATTCATACGGTCGTTACGAGACAGCTTCATCTGGATAGGGATGAACGTCTCTTCCGGCTTGCCAGCGAAAGCGATAAAGAACAGGCCCGCTGACAAGTGACCGAAGGTGTCCGAACCTTCGATGAAGTTATACGCGCGCCGCAGGATGCGCGCACCGCTGTTGTTCTCTGGGTGGGAGAGGAACACGTGCGAATCTTCGGGGATGACTGGTTCCCGGCCGTAGATCAGGTCAAACGGAACTTCCGCGAATTCTTGATCGTCCGTATCCTCCGTGCCTAGGGGAGCGCCGGACTTGCGGAAGCGCGCGAACGTGGCTTGCTGCTCGCCGAGGTTCTGCCGATCCCACAGCTCCAGCAGCATGCGGATGCGACGGGCGCACAAGTAGGAGCCGCCGTTCATCCATCCGGCTTCGTCCGCCCACACGTAGTCATCCACGGCTTCGGTCTCGCTCGAGTGGATGTTGCGGGTACCGTCTTTGAAGCCAAAGAGGTTGCGGGGAGTGGCCTGCTCGGTAGTCGTGGAACTAGCGCGGCCGTAGCCCAGCTGAGACCAGCGCACCTCCACCACACCACTGCCAGCACGCACCAAGTTGCGTACCGCGTGGACCGCCACCTGTGGATCGTCCGCGCAGGCCTGGATCACGATGTCGCCATCGCAGAGCTCGTCCTTGAGCTGATCACTGGGGAAGGTGGGAAGAGGATTGAGCTGTGCAGGCTTGGAGTTCTTCAGCCCGAATCTGTCGTCGAAAAGAGAAGGACCATAACCGACGGTCACGGTGAGGTTCTTGGCGCCCAGGTCCTGCGCCTCACCGGAATCGGTGGGCACGGCGTAATCGGACTCGCCGGATTCATCTGCGGCGGGTAAGCCCTGAGTCATGCGCTCGGCCATGGTGGTCCAGGTGGCGAGCATGTCCATGAGCTCGTCGCGATCCTCGGTGAGCACGTCCATCGCCACGATGTGCAGGTGTTCCTGCTGTGCCGTGACAATGCCCGCCTGATGCGCGTCGCGGAAAGGAATGGAAGAATCCTCGCCGGTGGAATCCGTTTCTGCGGAGTACGCCGCAACACCGCCGCCACCAGCGAGAACGCCGGCACCGGCGCCGATGCCCATTCCCGCGAGGAAACCTCGCCGGGAGACTCCGGACTTGTTCTTGTTCTCAGAGGTCATGACTATTCGGAAATTACGCTTGGGACCTTGGAGACTTCCTCGGTGAGGTGATCCAAGGCGGTGGACAGGGCCTTGCGCTCGGAATCGGAGACAGTGTCATAGCTGACAAAGCCATCGCCCTCGCGGTGCTTGTTGAGTTCGTCCTGCACGGCATCGAAGCGGGAGTTGATCTCCTTGAGCATGCCTGGCTTGCGCTCTTCCAGCGGCTTTTCCAGAGAGGCGATGGCCGCGCGGCTGCCCTCCAGGTTGGCCTGGAAATCGTAGAGGTCGGTGTGGGAGAAAATGTCCTCTTCACCAGTGATCTTGGAGGTGGCGATCTCATCCAGCAGACCCTGGGCACCCGTGGCGATCTGCACGGGGCTGAGCTGGAAGTCATCAGAGTTGATGCCATCCACCAGCTCCTTGATGTCCTGCGACAGCTGATCGGCGTTCTTCTTGGTCTGGCCGGTGATCTTGCCGCCTTCCCACAGGTCCTTCTCGATGGTGTGGAAGCCGGTCCACTCGTCGCCCTCGGCGAGGTCAGCCTCGCGCAGGTCGATGCGTGGGTCTAGATCGTTAGGGAAGGACTCTGCGACGGGCTCGATTCGCTCGTAGGGGGTGCGGACCTGGGGGAACAGCTCCTTGGCCTTGTCCACGTCGCCGGCCTTGACGGCGTCTACGAACTCGGCGGTGACATCTTGTAGGTTTTCGGTCTGGCTGCGCACGTAGGAGGTGTAGTTCTCCACGGCCTCGGTCAGGGCGGCATCGCCTTCTGCGGAGTTCACGGACTCGCCGGTGACCTTGATGGTCCCGGAGATGCCTTCTCCCACCATGCCGGGCTTGCACAGGGTGGTGTAATCGCCAGCGTCTTGGAACTCGACCACCAAGGTGCGGGAGGCGCCGGGGCCGATGTTTTCCACTTCGCCCAGCACGCGGCCGCCGCTGGTCATGACGTAGAACTCGTTGGTCTTGGTGCCGTTGTTGACCACCTTGAACGTAGTGGATCCGGTGCCGGTCTCGGAGCTTCCTACCTCGCAGGCGGTGTCATTAGCATTGACGTCGATTGAAGAAGCGCCTTCTTCGGCTTTATCGGCACAACCGACCAGAACTAGGCTGAGTGCGACAGCAGGGGCGAGGGCTCGGACGGAAGAGTACTTAGACATTGGCGGGTGCGGCTTTCTGTGAGGCAGAGGTGGAGGTGACGTTCTTCTTTGAGGCGGGCTTGCCTGCGCGCAGGAACAGCGCCATGACGATGATGAGGTAGGCAGCCCACGCCACAAAGGAGAGGACGGAAGGGTTAGGCACGAAATTGAACATGCCCTCGATGGCCGTGGCGTACCAGGTGCCCGGAGTGAGGATTCCGGAGATGTCGAAGGCGTGGGTGTTAAGCCCTGGCAGCACGCCAGCTTCTTGCAGGTCGTGGATGCCGTAGCGCAGGATGCCCGCCGCCACCAGCACCAGCAGGATGCCGAGCAGGCGGAACAATTTGCCGATGTCTACGCGAATGGCGCCCTTGTAGATGAGGAAGCCGATGACCACGGCGATCGAGATACCTACCGCGAGTCCGATGAAGGGTGTGCTGGAATTCGACGTCAGGCTGTCGAAAGCCAGCAGGATCGTCTCAATTCCCTCTCGACCGACTGCCAAAAACGCTACGAAGAAGACGGCTTTGGGGCCTACTGCAGCTTCCATGCGTCCCTTGAGCTCGGCGGACATGCTCTTGCCCGCGCTGCTCATCCACAGCAGCATCCAGGTGATCATCGCGACGGTTACCAGTGACGCGATGCCACCGATGAGCTCCTGGCCTTGGGTGGTCAGGGTTTTGGTGCCGAAGTGGAGAATGGCGAAGCTGATGGCGGTGAAGATCAGTGCAGCAAGCACGCCACCGAACAGCCATGGCCGCTCGTGTTTTCTGCCGGTTTTGGTCAGGTATGCAGCCAGAATGGTGACCACCATGGTGGCTTCCAGACCTTCGCGCAGTCCGATAAGGAGGTTGGCGTAGAGCACAAGTACCCCGGTTCAGTAGGAAAGTAGGCTGGAGGCGTGGCGACTTAGGTAAGGCCACATAAAGTTACCGAAGCCTAACTTTAGTGATGATGTAAACGAGTTGACTGTAGCGGTTGAGCAGTATTTAAGGCAACCGCTTGTTGCGAAATTAGGGTGTATTGGAGGCGTGTTACACTAATCGCAATCCAACTAGTGAGACAAAGGAGTTCACACAATGAAACTCGCTGTGATTGCCGGAGATGGCATCGGCACCGAAGTTGTTCCGGAAGCGCTGAAGGTTTTGCAGGCCCTGCGCGATGACGTGGAAACGACTGATTTTGACCTCGGCGCCCGTCGCTACCTTCGCAATGGCGAGACTCTCACTGACGCTGATCTGGACTCCCTCCGCGAGCACGATGCCATCCTGCTGGGCGCCATCGGTGATCCCCGCACCGTGCCCGCGGGCGTGCTGGAACGCGGGCTGCTGCTGCCGCTGCGCTTCAAGCTGGATCATGCGGTGAACCTGCGCCCATCCAAGCTCTACCCGGGAGCTACCAGCCCGCTAAGTAACCCTGGCGAGATCGACTTCGTGGTGGTCCGCGAAGGCACCGAAGGCCTGTACTGCGGCAACGGAGGAACGCTGCGCCAGGGAACCGACCAGGAGGTGGCCTCCGAGGTTTCGCAGAACACCTATTACGGCGTAGAGCGCGTGGTGCGCGATGCGTTTGAGCGCGCACAGTCTCGACGCAAGAAGCTGACCTTCGTGCACAAAACCAACGTGTTGGTCAACGCTGGCGGCCTGTGGCAGCGCGCGGTGGATACCATCGGCAAGGAATACCCCGAGGTCACGGTTGATTACAACCACATCGATGCCGCCACCATCTACATGGTGACCAAGCCTTCAGTCTACGACGTGATTGTCACCGATAACCTCTTCGGCGATATTCTCACCGACCTCGCGGGTGCGGTCACTGGCGGAATTGGCTTGGCTGCCTCCGGCAACATCGACCCTTCCCACAAGAGCCCGTCGATGTTTGAACCAGTCCACGGTTCCGCGCCGGATATCGCGGGGCAGGGAATTGCCGATCCGTGTGCCACCATCCTGTCCGTGGCACTGATGCTGCGCCACCTGGGAGATGAAGAGAACGCGGACAAGATCGAGCGCGCCGTGCTCGAGGAAGCCGCCAACCGCGACGGTTCGCCCATCAACACCTCCGAGGTCGGCGACCGCGTGGCAGCGGCGGTGCAGAAGCTCTAAATCGCAGATGTAGAAACGTTTGTGGGCTAAACTAAGTCCATGAACGTCGAGCTAGACGAGGTGCGCCGTTTCCTCGCAGAGCATCACCCATTCCACTCCTTGGATCCGGAGATCCTCGATACAGTTCCCGGCTCCATGACGATGCGCTACGTGCGCAAAGGCACCACACTCATCAGAGCCGGCGAGCCCAACGACTATCTCTACGTGGTGCGTTCCGGCGCGGTGGACGTGATGGATGCCGACGACGTGCTGCTGGATAGACGAGACACCGGGCGCAGCTTCGGGTACTCCACCCTGGTTACGGAGTCCACCTCGAAGTACACAATCGTCACGGTGGAGGACTCCCTGTTGCTCCTGATGGAGCGCCAGGCCTTCGCCGAGCTGGCTGCCTCCAGTCCAGAATTGGTGCGGTACTACTCGGGGCTGTCCGCACGCATTCGCGCTGAGGCTCAACAGCTGCATGGTGAATCCTTTTCCGATGTGCTTCGTACCCGCCTCGATAACTTCGCCATTCCCAATCCCGCGCACATCGCGCCGGAGATCACGCTGCAGGAATCTGCCCGCATCATGCGAGACAAGAACGTCAGCTCTCTGTTGGTCATGGATAACGGCAGCTTAGACGGCGAACTGCTGGGGATCATCACCGACCGCGACATGCGCAAGGCCATCGCCCAGGCCATCGATCCGGCCACACCCGTGAGCGAGCTGATGACGCGCGAGGTGCACACCGCCAGCCCGGATCAGCTGGTCATGGAAGCCATGCTGGTGATGGCAGAGCTAAACATTCATCACATCCCCATCGTGGAACGTGGGCGCACCACCGGCATCATTGCCTCCGCGGACGTCATGCGCTTGCTGCAGGCTAACCCCATGTACTTCGCAGGGGATTTGGAACGTAAGAACTCTCAGGAGGAAATGCGAGAGGTCTACGACGATGCACAACGCGTGGCCTTGCGTTTCATCGAACGCGGCGCTTCCGCGGACGAGATCACCAGCCTGTTAACCGTGGTGGCCGATTCCATGGCGCGCCGCTTGCTACACCTGGCTGAAGAGAAACTAGGGCCTCCACCAGTGCAGTATGCCTTCGTCGTCTTGGGATCGCAGGGTCGCAAGGAGATGGGTTTGGCGTCGGACCAAGACAACGCATTGGTGCTCTCAAACGAATACGACCTTATCACCCACGGCGAGTATTTCGCGCAGCTCTCCGAGTACGTCTGCCACGGACTGGATACCGCGGGACAAGTGCTATGTCCTGGTGAAATGATGGCCAGCAATCCCGAGTGGCGGATGACCGCCTCGCAGTGGGCCGACACTTTCCACCAGTGGATCACCGCTCCTGAGCCTGATGCGCTCCTGTACGCGCAGACGTTCTTCGACATGCGCCCGATCCACGGGGACGTTCAGCTCGCGGAATCCGTGCACGCGCAGGCGGTCGCTACCGCTCAGAACTCCTCGCGCCTGCACGCCCACCTCGCGGCTCTGGCTGCCCGGCGCGAACCGCCGCTCGGATTCTTCCGCGGCCTGGTGGTGGACCGTAGCGGGGACTACCGCAACACGTTGGACGTGAAGAAGGGCGGAACGGCGGCGATCGTGCAGATGGCGCGGCTGGTCTCTATCACCGCAGGAAAAGACGCGCTGGGCACACTGCAGCGGCTCGAGCGAGCCAAGGACGCCGGGCTGTCTGCTCGCTCAGTCTCGGACCTCACAGACGCGTTCACATTCCTCAACAACATCACACTCCAGCACCAGGCAGAGCAGATTCGTCAGGGCGAGAAGCCGGACTATCACATCGCGCCTGGCCGCTTGTCCAAGATGGATCGCGAGAACCTGCGCGACGCGTTCCAGATCATTAAAAGCATGCAAAATTCCTTGAATCTCAAGTATCCCATTCGGAGCATCTGATGTTTAAGATGTTTCGACGCCATGGCACAGCGACTGGTGCGCTACGAGATTTCTACGACGCGCCGCGCCCGGCAGCCGATACCTCGCTGGAGCAGTTGCCGTTGCTGGCCGTGGATGTTGAAACCACAGGACTCGATGCCGCGAAGGATCGCGTGCTGTCCATCGGATGGGTGCCAGTCAATGGAGGGGAGATTGATCTTTCCGGCTCAGGCTACGAGCTGATCAACACCGCAGGGGCGGACAGCGTTGGGCACTCCGCCACCATCCACGGGCTGACGGACGAGGAGCTCTCCTGGGGCACACGACCGGACGTGGCCGTGGACAGGCTGCTCCGTGCACTCGCCGGACGGGCTCTGCTAGCGCACTACGCGTCCATCGAACGGGAGTTCCTCGGAGCGCTGTGCCGCGAGCATTACGGATCCGGATTGTCCGTGCCGGTGGTGGATACGTTTGCGATTGAGCGTCGGCACATGGAAAGGATGGGAACGTTCCCGCGGGGAGAAGACCTGCGACTTCCGCGCGTACGCGCCCGCTATGAGCTGCCGGAGTACCGCAGCCACAATGCCTTGACGGATGCTCTCGCGTGCGCGGAGCTCTACCTCGCGATGAAGGCGCGTGCACAGGCAAGCACCTTAAAGGCCATGCAGCCCCTGTGAGTAAGACAAGCGTGCGCTAAGATTACGATCCATGCGCATTGCTCGAATAGCTCACCCAGAAGGAATGACATTTGCGGTCCTCGAAGGGGGACAGCCGGATGGAACCGGTGCCACCTGCCGCCAAATTGCCGGGCACCCTTTTGGGCAGCCCGAGTTCACAGGCAAGGAATGGCCCATTGAGGAAGTCCGCCTGCTGGCGCCAATTCTTCCCTCCAAGGTAGTTGCCGTGGGGCGCAACTACGCGGACCATGTTGCCGAGGTCTTCAAGCAGGGCGCGGAACACCTGCCTCCCACAATCTTCCTCAAGCCACCCACAGCCGTGGTGGGCCCCGAGGCTCCCATTCGCATCCCCGAGTGGGCTACGCGCGTGGAGTTCGAGGGCGAGCTGGCCATCGTGATTGGTCGTCCATGCAAGGACGTCAAGGCAGAGAACTGGAAGGACGTGGTGCTGGGATTCACCATCGTCAACGATGTCTCCTCCCGCGACCTGCAGTTCGCCGACGGCCAGTGGGCGCGCGCTAAGGGCCTCGATTCCTTCTGCCCACTGGGCCCGTGGATCGAGACCAACGTGGGCGAGATGGAGATCGATAACCTGTCCATCAAGGCGCACCTGACTCACGACGGCGAGACCGAGACCAAGCAGGATTCCAACTCCAACCAGATGATTAAGTCCATCCCGGAGATCGTGGAGTGGATTTCCTCTGCATTCACCCTCCTGCCGGGCGATGTCATCTGCACCGGTTCTCCAGCTGGTACCGCAGAGATGACCCCAGGCGATCGCATCGCCGTGGAGATTCCAGGATTGGGAACTCTGGCCAATCCGGTGGAGCGCTACTAGCTCAACCCGCTCAACAGCTCTATGGGAACGTTCAACGCCCGTAGGGCTGTTCGCATTTTTGCGGCGGTTTCTTCTGCCTCGGCATCGGGATCAGAAGACCCCACGATGCCACCGCCAGCCCACGTGCGGGCGGTGCGCCCATCGGCGGCGATGTCTGCGCTACGAATGGCGACCATGTACTCGCCGTCGCCGTTGGCAGAACACCAGCCCACGAAGCCCGCGTACATCCCGCGGCTTTCGGGCTCCGCGGCGGAGATCACGCCCATTGCCGCCTCCGTGGGCGTCCCGCCGACCGCCGGGGTGGGGTGGAGCAGCAGGGCGAGGTCCAGCGCGGAGTAATCCAGATCCTTCAGCACGCCTTCGATCGGCGTGCCGAGGTGGATCATTTCCTTGGTCAGGTGGATCTCCGGGGTTTCGGGGATCTCCAACTCACGGCTGAGTGGCTCGAGGACGCGGCGGTAGTGCTGGACGACCAAGTGGTGCTCGTAGAGGTCCTTCTCCGAATTCAAAAGGGCATCGGCGGCTGCTTCATCCACCACGCGATTGCCGGAGCGGGGCAGGGACCCGGCCAGGGGAAACGCGGAGAACTCCGCGCCGTGGCGCTTGATAAGCATCTCCGGACTGGAGCCCGTGAAGAACGAGCCGCCCAGCTCCTCCGGCAACTGCATGCCATAGCCGTCCAAGTTGGCGGAGAGATCGATCATCCGCGCGGAGACCAGCAGGGGATCGATGGGATGGGCGAAATGAACGTCGGCGAAGCGGGCCAGCACCACCTTTTCCAACTGGGTGGTCAGGATAGTGTGCGTGGCGGCGTTGACTACTTCGGCGTGTTCTTCTGCCGTGGCGGAGGTGATGACCTCGGAGACGTTGATCCGGTCAGAGATATCGTGGCCACGGAAGAACGCAGGTGGTTCCAGCGGCCCTTCTGACCACCACGTTTTCTCAGGAATAACCAGAGCTGCGGGATCGCTGAGAGCAAAGGGAACGCAGCCGACGATGACTTCGTCCGCAGCGGAGTTCGCAGCGCTCGCCATGAGGTTGCGGATGTGCGTGGAAGCATCATACGCGCTGCTAAACAGCTCCTTTACACCTTGCGTACGCAAACTCCCCGTGGGCCGCGACAGCAGAAAATCAGGTGCTGTTGACGGCCGCGATGGGGAGTGTGGGCTGGGCTGAGTCATGAACACAGCCTAGCGAACGTCTAAGAAAACGTTACTTTTGCGTGAGGCAGTAGGTGGTTGTGCCCATACCGCGCTTCCACTGCAGCTCGAGGGTGGCTTCGGGCACGCTACGGCACGTGAAATCATCGGATTTGCCTACGCTCAACATCTCGTAAGCGGCTGCGGGATCCTCGCAGTTCAGCGACTGCGGTTTCTGCTTGTTGTCCGTATTGGTGGATTCCTGCGAGATGCAATCGCCAGTCTGCGCGTTGTGGTTAAACGGTATCCAGTCCTCATAGCGCACGATGGAAAGAAAGCCCAGCACCAGCACGATGGACACGATGATGACTTTGATCACCAGCCAAATAGCCGACAGTGCGCCAGATCTCTTGCTAGACTTCCCGTTTTTCGTCGCTGAGACAGATTAGATGTTCCGGGTCTTAAGAGTTGAGTTTCTGCAAGATGGAGGGGGTATATCCCGGTTAACCGCGCCCCAGATATGGCATGCCAGCGGCCGTTACCGTCACGTGGTCCACCGAAACATTGGCGGGAAGCTGGGCCACGGCCACGAGTAGGCGGGCGGCGTGGTTGGCGTCGAACATAGGCTCGCTGCCGGTAAACGATCCCAGCAACTCCGTGCGAGCGTTGCCAATGTCTAGTTCGGTGGCGGTAATTCCGTGATCGCGGCCATCTAGCGTGGTGGAGACGGTGAGGCTGGACACGGCCGCCTTGGAGGCTGCGTAGGCGGCGGCACCCGGGCGAGGGGAGTGGGAGGCGATGGAGCCGTTGTTGATGATGCGGCCGCCGCCGTTGTCCTTCATCCAAGCGAAGGCGTACTGCGTGCACCAGAGCGCGCCCAGGAAATTGGTGTTGATTGTGGCCTGAGCGTGGGCTGGGTCGATTGTGTCTAGCTGTCCGGTGGGGCCGGGGATGCCCGCGTTGTTGACCAGCAGATCTAGGCGGCCGAGACGCGTGGTGATGGTTTCGAATGCAGTGGCCACGGCTTCCGGGTCCGTGACATCGCAGGTCAGGGCGAGATGATGTTTATTTCCGACGCCACCACAGACCGATACGGTTTCCTCCACCGTGGCCTGCGTTCTTCCCAGCGCCGCGATGACCCATCCGGCCTCGGCGAGAGCTAGGGCGAAGGTTCGCCCTAATCCGCCGCCGGCGCCGGTGATGATTGCTACTGGGTATTCGCTGTTCATGGTGCTCATTGTTGCATGAGGCTGTCTCTGGGGGTCTCTAGACTGGGCGGCATGGGAAGTATGGGCCAGTGGCTGACGGCGAAGAACTGCTCTATTGGGCGCGAGGATCTGCTGATCATGGAGAAGCTGGATGCGGCTGCAGATGAGGGATACGCGCGGGTAGAGCTGTGGTGGCCGTTCGGTACGCCCGAACCGGCTGCAGAAGAGATGGATGAGTTAGTGGCTGGCTTGGAGAAGCGAGGGCAGCAGTTGGTGGCGCTCAACGCCTGGGCGGGGGACATGGCTGGTGGGGAGCGGGGGATTTTGCACCAGCGGGATATGCCGGTGGGGCATATTGATGCGCTGGACTACCTTCATCAGCGCACGGGGGTGCGGAGGTTTAACGTTCTGCTGGGAGCGGATGGGCGCGAGGCGAGCGCGGCGCAGGTGGCGCGGTTTGGTCAAGTGCAGAGTCAGCTGGAGCGGCGGTTTGGGGGCGTGGCGATGGTGGAGCCGCTCTCCGGCATGGAGAACTACCCCGTGCAGACGGTGGTGGACGCAGAGTGTGTGATTGCCCAAGTGGGCGGCGGGCTGCTGCTGGATGTGTATCACTTGGCGGTGAATACGGGTGTCTCGGGCGTCGACGAGATTGTGGATTCGGTCCGCCCGGAGCATGTGCAGGTGGCGGATTCGCCTGGGCGTGGGGCTCCGGGGACGGGTGAGCTGCCATTGGGTGAATGGATGCGCAGGTTGCGCGATGCGGGCTATGCAGGGGAGATCGTCGGGGAGTGGTTGCCGAGTTGAGACGCGCCGAGTCGGAAATACATCCCTCGCGCAGCAGCTATTGTGATTAAAGTTGCCTGTGTGACTCCTGTGACTGATGTTAGAGCTGTGACGCGCGCACACGCCGTCCGATTCCGCTACGTCCTCGGCCTATTGTTGGCTCTGCTACTTGGGCTTGCGGCCAGCCCTGCGGCGTCGGCTCAAGACGCTCCGCCGCCACCGCCCCGCTCTTTGGCAGCATTAGCGCCCGGCCTTCCCGGTAATCCCACCAACGTGGAATTTTTCCGCCCTAACCAGGAGATCCGCAGCGCGATCATCAGCGTGACCTCCAACTATGACCCGAACCATCCCATCCCGGTTCTCTTCGGCTTCGGCGGTTGGCACGATTCCCCGGAGAACTACCGCAACTACTCTCGCTTCGCGAACACCGGTGCCGCACAGGAAGCCATCGTGGTCTACCCGCGCGGGCGGGAAAATGCTTGGGAGGGCGCACCCTATGCACGCACACTCCGCGGGGGAGACGTGGCATTTGTCCGACAAATCGTCGCCGAGCTGCAGCACCACTTCAACGTGGACATGAACCGCATTTACGCGGCCGGCATGTCCAACGGCGGCGGGTTCGCGGCCAACCTCGCGTGCCAGGCCCCAGATCTCATGGCGGGTGTGGTGGGAGTCTCCGGCGCGTATTACAACCCCGTCAACGAGGGTTGCGCGCCAGGTAGCGTGCCCACCTTCTTGGTTCATGGTGCCGACGACAAGCTCACCCACTACAACGGTGGTGCTCTCCACGAAGCCCCGTACCTTCCCGTGATTGACCTCATCCACAATCGCGCTCAAGCCAATGGCTGCGCACCCCAGCCTGTGGTGCAAAACCTGCAGGGCGGGGTAGTCACTCAGTTCGGCTTCCTAGGATGTCAGGACGAGGCCGTGCACTGGCGTATCAACGGACAGGATCACAACTGGTTCTTCTCGCCAGATATTGCCAATGAGACTTGGAACTTCCTCGCCCGGCAGAACAAGGCTTTGCAGGGTCCGGCTGAGTAACAACGGGGAGAGTTTGGCGTCGAATAAAAAACAGCCGCTAAACTGGGGCGTTATGAGTGAAATTCGCGTACGATTCTGTCCTTCGCCCACCGGAACGCCGCACGTGGGCCTGGTGCGCACCGCACTGTTTAACTGGGCGCACGCGCGCCACAATGACGGCAAACTCGTGTTCCGCATCGAGGACACGGACGCCAAGCGTGATTCTGAGGAGTCCTACCAGGCGATCATCGACGCGCTGAACTGGCTCGGACTCGGCTGGGACGAAGGAGTGGAAGTCGGGGGACCACACGAGCCATACCGTCAGTCTCAGCGCATGGACATCTACGCGGACGTGCTGGCCACGCTGAAGGAGGCCGGCGAGGTCTACCCGGCATACTCCACCGCCGCTGAGGTGGAAGAGCGCCACAAGGCCGCCGGTCGCGACCCAAAGCTGGGCTATGACAACTACGACCGCGACCTGACCGACGAGCAGATCGAAGCGTTCAAGGCCGAGGGCCGCGAGCCTGTGTGGCGCCTGCGGATGCCGGACGACCGCATCTACGAGTGGACCGACCTGGTGCGCGGCGAGATGACCGTGGACGGCAAGACCATTCCGGACTTCGTGGTGGCGCGCTCCAACGGGCAGCCGCTATACACGCTGGTCAATCCGGTAGATGACGCGCTGATGGAGATCACTCACGTGCTGCGCGGCGAGGACCTGCTGCCGTCCACTCCGCGCCAGATCGCGTTGTATGAGGCTTTGGAGCGCATCGGTGTGGCCAAGCAGGTTCCCACCTTCGGCCACCTGCCGTTCGTGATGGGCGAGGGCAACAAGAAGCTCTCCAAGCGAGATCCGCAGTCTGACCTGTTCCTGCACCGCGAGAACGGCATCATCCCCGAGGGCATGCTGAACTACCTCTCGTTGCTGGGATGGTCCTTGAGCGCGGATGAGGACATCTTCGGCATGGATCAGCTGATCGCCAACTTCGACGTGGCGGACGTGAAGCCGAATCCGGCGCGCTTCGACCAGAAGAAGCTGGAGGCCATCAACGCCGACCACATTCGCCTGCTGGAGCTGTCCGACTTCACTGAGCGACTGCGCAGCTACCTAGAGGAGTACAAGGGTTTCCCAGTGGACTACCCGGCGGACAAGTTCGCGTTCGCTGCTGAGCTGGTGCAGACGCGCATCAAGGTGCTCGCGGACGCCGACGGCCTGCTGAAGTTCCTGATCACCGCAGATGAAGACCTGGTGCTGGACGAAAAGTCCGCCAAGAAGAACCTCAAGGAAGACGCGGTGGAGGTGCTCAACGTTTCCATCGAGGAGGTCGAAGGGATCGACGCCAACTCGTTCACTGCCTCGGCACTTGAGACCGCCCTGCAGGGTCGACTGATTGAGCAGATGGAACTGAAGCCTCGTAAAGCGTATGGAGCGCTGCGCGTGGCTGTCTCCGGCGCTGCTGTGTCGCCTCCGCTGTTCGAGTCCATGGAGTTGCTGGGTAAGGAGTCCACGCTGGCACGCCTGCGTTCTGCCCTGGCGCAGACGCCTTACGCTGCTGCGGAGTAATGGGGGTGTCGGGGAGAGTCTCAGCTAGTTACACAGCTGTGATTCGCCCTCGCTCCGTGATGGCCGCGGAAAGGTGCCCTGAGCAGGCGATTTGCTTGTGAACAGGGCATCTGGTTATATTACATTCCGTTGCGAGCGAGGTTCACCGCCAAATGAACCTTGAACAAGCGAACAATGGCCTATGGTGTAATTGGCAACACAGCGGTTTCTGGTACCGTCGTTCTAGGTTCGAGTCCTGGTAGGCCAGCGCCCCGTTCGTCTAGCGGCCTAGGACGCTGGCCTCTCACGCCGGTAACACGGGTTCAAATCCCGTACGGGGTACAACTAAAAGCGGGCCCTCCCGTCACATTGAGTGATTGGGAGGGCTCGCTTTTTGCTGCGTGGATTTTCGGCAGCCTCGGATCCGACACTTGCACAAATATCCCCAACCACCGCATCGGCCATGACCTTCTGGCCCAGCGCAGTCGGGTGCATCGAGTGGGAATTGGTGAGGCGTCCGGATCCATCGACCCAGCGCTGGGCGGGATCAGCGCACGCGGTGTGCTGATCAGCATTTGCTGGCAGGACGAATTTCGCGCCGTGGCGAGAAGCGGCGTCGGACATAAGAACGTTCAAACGATCGGTGAGATCGACAATCCACGCCCTATCCGTCAACGACATCGCGCCTGCCTCAGAACACGCACCCGAATCCGTGACCAGGGTGTAGTAGCCCGTCACGATGACCTGTGCGTTGGGGGAGCGGCGGTCGATCTCCGAGTGCACCGCGTCCAGCTTGGCGGGCAGCGCCGCGTACCGCTGGTTGATGTCATCCTCCAGGCGGCCCTTGCACGGTGTGGCGTTTGGATCCTGGGCGACCTCGAAGAAGCAGCTGGCGATGGCGCTGAAGTTGATGTCGTTGCCACCGATGGACAGCGTGACCAGATCCGTGCCCGCGTTCAAGCTATCCGCCTGCGCCGGAATCACCAGGCCGCCGCCACGATCCCACGGGCGCAGCACGTTGTCCGTGACCGCGCCGCCGCACGATGCGTCCGTTCCTTGGATGTTCGGTTGGCTGAGCACGCCAGATGGGTAGTTGTCATTTGCCCGACGACACGGCTCAGGGCCAGTAGTTGGAGCCGTGACCGAACCGTAGGCGGCGTAGGAATCACCGAGTGCTACGTAGTCGACTGCATTCTCGTTCGGCGCGGAGGAGCCAGGAAGGCTGGATCCCAAGGAGCCGAAGATGTCGAGGGAACCCATCGACGTTTGAGCGGCGGCCTGACCGACGCTGAACATGGCGGCGAGCAGCAGGGTGGCAGTGGCGAGCGTGTTGTGTTTCATAACGCTGATACGACGGGTAGGGAAACTATCGGCCTAGATAAATGCGCAAACCCGCGCGATTCTCCCCGCGGCTAGCCCTGGTGCACGGCCGCCAGCACCGCGGTGCCCATCGCCTTCTGCCCGGCCGCAGTGGGGTGCATCGGGTAGGAATCCGTTTGGTCGCCGAGGATATTCACCCAGCGCTGGTCGGGACTCACGCATGCGGTGTGCTGATCGGCATCAGCTGGCAGAACGTATTGAGCGTTGTGGCGAGAAGCGGCGTCTGAAACAATCTCATTAATACGGTGCGTCACATCAATCGACCACACACTATCCGCATGGCTGATCGCACCCGATTCCGAGCATTGGACGTCCGGTTCCAGCATCGTGAAATAACCCGTGGCGATGATGCGTGCATCGGGTGAGCGGCGGGCGATTTCCTCGTAGACGGCGTCCAGCTTGACGGGTAGGGATTGTAACTCGCGATCTGTCACGGCGCCGAGTTCACTCTCGCAACTGGGGCCGGCATCCTCCGAAAGTTTGCCGTAGAGGCAGCGGGAGATCGCACCGAAATTGGTATCGTTGCCGCCGATGGACAGGGAGACCAGGTCAGTGTCCGGGCGCAGGCTATTGGCCTGGGCGGGGATGTTCGTGCCATTGGCCCAATCGTGGATGATGTGCCGTGATTGCGCGCCCGAGCACGACGCATCCACGCCCTCAATATTGGGATCCTCCAGTACCACCGACGGGTAATTGTCCGCCGAGCGCACGCACGGCCCAGGCCCCGTAGTGGGCGCGCTTTCCGATCCCATCGCTGCATAGGAATCGCCGAGCGCCACATAGTGCAGAGGTTGTTCTGGAGTTGCAGTCTGCGTGCTGGTTGCGGGAGCGCTTGCTGGCTCTGGTTCCTCGTTTTTCGACGCCGAACAGGCGGCTAGCAAAGCTGCTGAGAGGAGGGTCGAGGTGGTGAGGGCAAAACGCTTCATGGAGTTGAGTCTACGAAGTGACGAGACATTTATTCAGGAACTGGGCAAAGTGGGGCGACGCGGGAATGGCGCGGATTTTAATCCAACAGTTCGTTTCGGCGGAATCTCAGTTCGCGCTGGGCGCCATGCAATGGAGAGCCTGAGAATGGAAGATCTGCGAGGTCTATCTTTGTGGCGATGGAAAGAGCTAAGCTCATGACACTCCGTGCTGCTGATTGTGGAAGGCCAATTGAGTCTGCACACTCGTCCCAGTGCTTCTTCCGGACCCTTTTAGTTCTTCCCGCAATGGGAAGTGCGAGTGAAAAGTCCCTGTAAATCGCAGTGCACGGAATATCGTAGACCGGTGAAACTCCCCAATGCGCGGAGGGATCTTGCAGGATGGCAACATTTTTCGCATGCAGATCTCCGTTGCCGGTCAGCCATGCGAACAGAAACTGAAGGTATAGATTCCTCTTGGCGATCATGGGAGCCCTCGTGCGTTGTGCAAGCCCCATGATGACTTCTTCGGTATCTACTGCGTATTTCCTCCCTGGGTAAATTCCAAGTACTTGGCCGGCATCTTCCATTGCGAGCCGTGAACCGTCTTTTGTCCGATCAAATCTCGAGACGAGTAGCCCCGGAATTCCGGCGCTGTCTTGGACTATTGAGAAATCGCTGATTGGTATCCCTAGCGAACGTGCGTGGCTCAAATGAAGAGCTTCGTTCTTTACTAAATGAGGGTGGTCTGGCGGATCAATCTTCAGAATTGCAGCATGGCCCTGAGTGCTTACAGGGGTATTGATCATGGAAGCAGAGGCTTTGTCTTGCACTCCGGGAATGCCCGTGCGGTCCACGCTTTCCGTAATCATCTGAAAGTCCGTTGTTCCGCTGTCCAAATCTAGTTCGGGAGTGATGTTTTTTGGTGTGCGTCCTGCTGGGACAATTTGGACGTCTCCGGGTGTGTCTTCTCCGATGGCGAGAAGAAGCGTGAGTTCATCATCGAAACTAGATTTTGTTGCCCGAGATAACAGGGTGAGGCGGTGGCCTTCGGGAAGTAGTCCGCTGAAAAATGGTGGCAAGCTACCGCCTGCAGACGCAATTGGCTCGGTGATTTCGGTCTGGGGGAGAGTGGTCGCTATGTCTGGTCCGAAGTAACCATCCGTATATCTAAATTCAACTAGTCCGTTATCGAGCCTTTTTAGATGGCCGGCAATGTTGCCTCCTTTGTAAACATCTGCGTGGGTCGTGTTCTTGAGTGATTCAAAATCCATCGTTAGTTGACTCCGATGTCTAGCCCGAGCACGTCAAGGGTGTGAAGTACACCAGCGAAGCTAGGGGAGCCCGTCCCGTGCTCGATGTCCCGAATCGTCTTATCGGAGAGTTCGGCCAATTCTGAAAGTTGGCGCTGCGTGAGGTTATAGCGCTTTCTGGCAGCGCGAACGTGCTTGCCGACTTCTACGGCTACTGGATGGTGAGGCGCAACGCTCATCGGAAGAATCCTTCGGAAACGGGGCAATGTTCTGACTATTCTACCCAATTTCAGACCAAAAGCGCACAATAGTTCGGATTTTCCTTGAAGTTGGCCACCTGCTCCTCCGGAAGCGATTAAATGCGAACTATTCTTCGTTTTTCGACCCGGATAAGACCTGTTGGAATACCCCCGGGCCTCATCAGTTGAAAGTAGTTGACATGACAACTACTTGTGGTTAGATGGAGACCATAAGCACAGAAAGGATTCCGCCATGCCGCGCTTCCTGCAGCAACTTCACCCCGATTATGTCGCTGACCGCCCTGCCGATCAGCTCCTCGCTCCGGCAACTCAGATGGGTGCCGTTGAGTTGCTCGTTCGCGACCTCGACAAGGTCCTTAAGTTTTACATCGAAGGCGCTCTGCTCGACGTCCTAGAGCACCATGGCACCACGGCCACGTTGGGCAAGCATGGCGTTCCAAGTGTCAAACTCGTGCAGGTCGGAGACTTACCGCCATTCAATCCGCGCGGCGCGGGCCTCTTTCATACCGCACTGGTTTACTCCACCAAGGCCGAGTTGGCTTCAGCGTTGTATAGCGTGGCCCGCAATTACCCTCACTCGTTCACCGGCGCCGGAGACCACATCTTCTCCGAGGCCTTCTATTTCGATGACCCCGAGGGCAATGGCGTGGAATTGTATGTCGACCGTCCGCGTGAGCAGTGGGAAGTTGAGCCTGACGGCAAGCTCTACTCTCAAGCCACTCTGGCCCTGGATCCGAATGAATTCCTTCGCGCCAATCTCCGCGAGGACAGCGCGGACCAGGCAACCTCGACTCTGGGCCACGTACACCTCCAGGTCGGCGACATCGATACCGCCCGAGATTTCTACGCCGGCACCCTGGGATTTGAAATCACCGGCGAGGTCGGTCCTGCGCTATTCGTTTCCGCAGGTGGCTACCACCATCACATGGCGCTGAACGTTTTCCGCTCCCAAGGCGCTGGTCCTCGTGCTGCTTCCTATGGATTGGGACGCGTGAACATCGACGTACCTAATGAAGATGATCGTTTGGCTCTCGCCGCGCGACTCGCTGAGCGGCAGATCTCCATGCGGGATGACGGTCGGGCTCTGGAGTTCAACGATCCATGGAACTCTCTGATCCGCGTGAAGGTCGGCGAGAAGTAGCCACACTGAGTAGCTGAGCACAATGCGTGACAGATCACGTTTTGGTAGCGATTTGATATAGATTCCGCAGGGGCAGTGCACCTGAGTAGAGAATTCGGTACATAGGAATACGTAGTTGACAATTCTTCACGAGGAGATTGAACAATCATGGCTTTGAACAAGATTCTGACCCGCCGTTCCGCAGTTGCAGTTGCAGCCGGAACCGCACTCGTTTTCGGTGCCGCAGCTTGCTCTGAGGCAGAGGACGCATCCAATAATGCAACCTCCGCCGCCAACGATGCGACCGACGCTGCGGGTTCCCCAGCCAATGATGCAACCGATGCTGCCGGAAGCGCTGCTAACGACGCTTCCGAGGCTATGTCCAGCGATGACAACTCTGAGGGCAATTCCCAGGATCTGCCTGCAGAAATCCAGACCCTGTGGGACAACGAGGGTGGCGAGTCCGGTGACCTGGGCGCGCTGAAGAACGTTGAGAAGACCGACAAGGGCACCCTGGCAACCTTCGACAACGGTTGGGTTACCCACTCTGACGAGACCGGCGCCGTGAAGCTCGTCGGCAAGATCGGCGAGACCTGGGCTAACGATGGTGCTCTGGACAACGAGATCGGCCTGCCAACCGCTCCTGAGCAGGGCGATGCGATGAATGGCTGGACCCAGTCCTTCCAGAACGGCACCATCTCTTGGACTAAGGACGACGACGGCGAGTTCGAAGCCGACGTTGAGGACAACTAAGTCCTAGCCCATAGAAAGCTCTAGTTCTTAGAACTTTCACTGCCGTCCGCGCTCACTGCGAGCGTGGACGGCTTTTTTAATGCTCGCGGAGCGCGGCGATCAGTTCGTCCTTGTTCATCGTGGAGCGACCTTCGATGTCCAGTTCGGAGGCCCGTTCGTATAATTGGTCCACGGTCCGGTCTTGGTAGTCGCCGGATTCCCCGCCCTTCTTTCCGGCGCCACCGCGGCCCGACTGTGCCGCAGCATTCGCAATGCGCGCAGCTTTTTCCTTGCTTGCGCCGTCTTCGCGAAGGGACTCGTAGAGCTCGCCATCTTTCACGGATGCGCCGCCCGGGGTGCTCTCTGGATGCTTATCTTTAGCCATGCTTCTCGAGTGTAATAAGAGCCTAGACATGTCAGCTGGATCCCAACGTATGGGACAAGGGGGTGGCAATTTTCTCAAAAAGTGGGACTTTTGCGGGTTCTTCGCCTATGGTTTTAGAACTAATGAAAAATTTCATTGACTTGCCCATATTTGCTGGCTTTTCCAAGTACTAGTCAGCATCCGCACAACCCTCAGTGAGGAGCCAAACGTTGCTCATCGGCATCCCCAAAGAGCCGCTCGCACTGGTTTCCGCCACTCCAGACACTGTATCCAAGCTCATCAAGCTCGGGTACGACGTGTCAGTGGAATCCGGAGCCGGCGATAACGCCAATTTCCCAGACAGCCAGTATGAAGAGGCTGGAGCCAAAATTGTCGGTGACGATGTATGGACAGCAGACATCATCACCACTCTGGACCCTCCCACGGCTGCACAGCGCACCGCGATGCAGCCCGGCGCCACCATCGTCTCCCGCCTGGCACCAGGCCGGAATGAAGAGCTCATCGAAGAGCTGGCAAGCCGCAACATCACCTCGGTAGCAATGGACACCGTGCCACGCATCAGCCGTGCACAGTCCATGGACGTGTTGAGCTCGCAGGCCAATATCGCCGGCTACCGCGCTGTCGTGGAAGCTGCGAACACGTTTGGTCGCCTGTTCACCGGACAGGTCACCGCCGCAGGCAAGGTGCCACCCGCCGTGGTCTATGTCATCGGCGCTGGTGTGGCTGGTCTGGCCGCGATTGGCACGGCAAACTCCATGGGCGCCATCGTCAAAGCAACCGACCTGCGCCCGGAAACCGCCGAGCAGGTGGAATCCATGGGTGCGGAGTTCGTAGAGATCCCCGTGGCCACCGAAAAGTCTGAGGATGGCTACGCCAAGGAGATGACTCAAGACCAGGCCGAGGCTGCAGCAAAGCTCTACGCTGCAGAATCTGCCAAGGCTGACATCGTCATTACCACCGCGAACATCCCCGGCCGCAAGTCTCCCGTACTGCTCACTGCAGCAGACGTTGCAGCTATGAAGCCCGGATCGATCATCGTGGATATGGCCGCCGCTAACGGTGGCAACTGTGAACTCACCGTGCCTGGAGAGATCACCACCACGGATAACGGCGTGAGCATCATCGGCTACACCGACCTCGCAGGCCGTCTGCCCGCACAAGCTTCCCAGCTCTACGGACAGAACATCGTCAACCTGCTGAAGCTGATGACTCCGGAAAAGGACGGACAGATCGTCTTCGACCTCGACGATGTGATCGTGCGCGGAATTACCGTCACCAAGTCCCAGAATGACACTGCCGGCGCAGCGCAGGCAGATATCCTCTGGCCACCGCCGCCGGTGAAGGTTTCGGCGGCCCCGGCGCCGAACCAAAGCAACAATGCGAACGCAACCGCCGCAAGTTCGGAGACCGAGGAAGAGGAAAAGAAGCCCTCCGGTGCGTGGAAGTGGATCGCCGGTGCCCTCGGCCTGGCACTGATTCTGGCCAGCCCCATGCAGGTGGCAACCGAATACATGCTGCTCATGCTTGCAATTGTGGTGGGCTTCTACGTGATCACCTCGGTGACCCACAAGCTGCACACCCCGCTAATGGCAGAGACCAACGCGATCTCCGGCATTATTCTCGTCGGCGCGATCCTGCAGGTTGGTTCGTCCAACATCGCCGTGGCAGCGCTGGCGTTCCTGGCCATCGTGGTGGCCTCAATCAACATCTTCGGTGGCTTCTTCGTCACGCGACGCATGCTGACCATGTTCGACGGAGGTAACTAGACATGAACACTCTGTACTTGGCTAACGAACAAGCCATCGTGAATCCCAACGTCCTGGAATGGACGGACAAGATCACCAACCTGGCCTACATCGTCGCTGGTCTGCTATTCATTTTGGCTCTGGCAGGACTGTCTAAGCAGCAAACCGCCACCCGCGGCAACAAGTTCGGCATGGCAGGCATGGGCATCGCCCTTATCGCCACCATCGCCAAGGCTGTGGTCAACTCCATCAACGCTGGAGACGATTCCAACGGCCCGCTGGTCACCGTCCTGTTGATTGTGGTGGCTATGCTGCTGGGCGCGGCCATTGGTATCCCGCGCGCCAAGAAGGTGGAGATGACCGGCATGCCGGAGCTCATCGCGATGCTGCACAGCTTCGTGGGCCTGGCCGCCGTGCTGATCGGCATCAACTCCTTCATCGCTCCGGATGAAGAGTCCGAAGCTATCGAGGCCTTCCACTTGGGCGAGGTCTACCTGGGCATCTTCATCGGGGCCGTGACGCTGACCGGTTCCATCGTGGCGTACCTGAAGCTGTCCGGAAAGATGAACGGCAAGCCACTGGTGCTTCCTGGACGTCACCTGCTGAACCTGGCCGTGATCGTGATCTCGCTGGTGGGCATGGGTGTCTTCATTGCCGCTGGTCACGAGAACACCACCGTGGCGTGGATCGCGCTCGTTGTAATGCTGGTGCTCGCACTGTTCCTCGGCTTCCACCTGGTGGCGGCCATCGGCGGCGGCGACATGCCGGTCGTCGTATCCATGCTGAACTCTTACTCCGGTTGGGCCGCGGCGGCCGCTGGCTTCATGCTGGCTAACCCACTGCTCATCATCGTCGGCGCGCTGGTGGGCTCCTCCGGCGCCTACCTGTCTTACGTCATGTGCCAAGCCATGAACCGTAGCTTCATCTCCGTGATCCTCGGCGGCTTCGGCGGAGACGCCGCAGTCAGCGATGATCGCGAGTACGGCGAGCACACCGAAGTGTCTGCGGAGGACACCGCAGAAATGCTCAAGAACGCCAGGACTGTCATGATCACCCCGGGCTACGGAATGGCCGTGGCTCAGGCGCAGTACCCAGTGGCATCGCTGGTGTCCAAGCTGCAGGAGCAGGGCGTGGAAGTCACCTTCGGCATCCACCCAGTGGCCGGACGCCTGCCAGGACACATGAACGTGCTGCTGGCGGAAGCTAAGGTGCCGTATGACATCGTTCTGGAACTGGACGAGGTAAACGATGACTTTGCTGACATCGACGTGGTGTTAGTCATCGGCGCAAACGATACGGTCAACCCCATCGCCGAAGAGCCCGGCTCACCTATCGCGGGTATGCCCGTGCTCAAGGTCTGGGAGGCTGACAAGGTCGTCGTGTTCAAGCGCTCCATGGGCTCCGGCTACGCGGGCGTGCAGAACCCACTGTTCTTCAACGAGAACACGGACATGCTGCTGGGCGATGCCAAGAAGTCTGTCGACGAGATCATCGCCGCGCTCTAACTCGCTCTAGCTTGCTTTAACTCGCAGCCCATCCCACCGTTAATAAACGGCAGGGGTGGGCTGCAACTTCCATACCTCGGTGGCGTAGTCGCGAATAGTGCGATCCGAGGAGAAACGGCCGGATTCGCAGATGTTGATCCACGCCATCCGCGCCCACTCCAAAGGATGAGAAGCGTAGTCCGCGGCCATCCGATCCCGCGTTTCCCGGTAGTCGGAGAAATCGCCGAGCACGTAGTAGGAATCGCTGGCATCCTCGCCGTAGCCGTCCAACAAGGACCGCTTGAGATCGTAGAACCAGCCCGAGTGATCGTCATGCAATGTGCCGTTATCCAGCGCATCGAGCGCACGCTTCAGGCCCGGCACCGTCTCGTAGAGCTGATACGGATTGTATTTACGCCGCAGCTCCGGCAGATCTTCCACGCGAGCGCCGAAAATGTACGCGTTGTCCTCGCCGACGGAATCCACGATCTCCACGTTCGCGCCGTCCATCGTGCCCAGCGTGAGCGCCCCGTTCATCATGAACTTCATGTTCGACGTGCCCGAGGCCTCTTTGCCAGCCGTCGAGATCTGCTGCGAGATATCCGACGCCGGAAGGATGTGCTCAGCAGGAGAGACGTTGTAGTTCTCCACGAACACAACCTTGAGCAGCGGAGAGACAACCGGATCATTGTTGACCAGCTCTGCGATCTGATTGATCAGCTTGATGATCGCCTTGGCCCGCGTGTATCCCGGTGCGGCCTTCGCACCGAAAATCACCGTGCGTGGTGCGATATCGCGCAGTCCGTCCTCCTTGATGCGGAAGTACAGATCCAGCACATACAGCGCGTTCATCAGCTGTCGCTTGTATTCGTGCAGTCGCTTGATCTGGACGTCGAAGATGGAATCCGGATCCACCTCCACGCCCTGTCGCTCCACGATCCACGCCGCGAAGTCCCGCTTGTTCGCAGCCTTGATGTCCATCAATTCGCTCATCGCGGCATCGTCTTCGGCGTAGTGGCGCAGGGTCTTTAGTACGTCCAAGTCCGTCACCCACGAATCATCGCCCACCAGGCGCGTGAGCAGTGACGACAGCCGCGGATTGATCATGCGCAACCAACGCCGCGGGGTCACTCCGTTGGTCTTGTTGTTGAACTTTTCTGGCCAGCGATTGTGCCAATCCGCCAGCGTTTCTGCCTTGATGATCTCGGTGTGCAGCGCCGCCACTCCATTGATGGAATACGCTGCGTAGCAGGCGATCCATGCCATGTGGACGGTGCCGTGCTGGATCGGCGCGGTGCGTTGAATCGTTTCTTCGTCGACGCCAGCAGCGGCGCTTTCCATGCGGAATCGACGATCAATTTCCGCGATGATCTCCCACACGCGCCAGAACAGCTGTTGGAAAATCTGCTGATCCCACTGCTCCAGAGCTTCTGTCAGCACCGTGTGGTTGGTGTAGGCGAAGGTCTGGGTGACGATCTCCCATGCCTGTTCCCATCCCATGCCGTGCTCGTCCATCAGGATGCGCATGAGTTCCGGGATGGCCAGCACCGGGTGGGTGTCATTGAGTTGAATACTGTTGAACTCGCCGAACGTCGACAGGTCACCGTGGTTGGCTAGGTGTGAGGCGATGATCGCCTGCAGGGAGGCTGAGGTGAAGAAGTACTGCTGGCGGACGCGCAGCTTCTTGCCCTCGTAGGTGGTGTCATTGGGGTAGAGCACCCTACAAATATCGGAGACGCGCTCGCGCTCCACGATGGCCTCGGTGAATCGTTGGGAATTGAATGCGTCGTAATCGAACTCCTCCCACGGCTCGGCCTTCCACAGGCGCAGCGTGCCTACATTGTTGGTGCCATAGCCGGTGATGGGCATGTCGTAGGGAATGGCACGAGCTTTCATGTCGTCGAAATGAACGACAAGCTGATCCGATGCACGGCGAATGGTGAAGGGATACTCTTCCTCATGCCACGGATCAGGGCGCTCGATCTGAAAGCCGTTATCGAAGGACTGGCGAAACAGGCCGAATCGGTAGAGGATGCCGTAGCCGGTCACGGGGTAGTCCTGGGTCACGGCGGAATCGAGGAAACAGGCAGCCAGGCGGCCCAGGCCACCGTTTCCCAGTGCCGCGTCATTTTCCACCTCGAGGATGTCCGTGAGCTCCTGGCCGAACTCGCGGGTGGCGGCGGATGCATCTTCCACCAGACCTAGGTTGGTGAGGTTGTTCAGAAGCGCGCGTCCCATGAGGAACTCCGCGGAGAAATAGTGCTGCTGGCGGGTTGCGACGTATGCCTTACGGGTGGATTCCCAATCATCGGAGATACGGTCTTGCACTGCGCGGGACAGACCGGTCCAGAATTTACGAGGGGTGGCGTGTGGTGCGGGGGCGCCGGCGGCAGCCCTCACGTGACTGCCGACGGTGGTGGACGTGAGTGGATGCTCAAGGCTCATAAAAATGAGTCTAAAACCCGCCGAGACAAACTGCTGGTTAGGCAGTTAGGACTTGCGGCCGAGACCTTGGACGAAACGGTAACAACCTGCCACGGCCAGCACGAAGACGATCGGGCCGAGCCAGTTGGCGGCGGTAGACCAGGACTCGGGGAAGACGGCGAGGGCGTCGCCGTCACCGGCGGCAGCGATGATTCCCGCGTTCAGCACGCCGAACAGGGACTCACCGACGATCAAGCCCGTAGCCACCAAAATGCCCAAGCGCCTGGTGGATTCTGGATTGCGCTGCTTGCCAGCCCAACGGTCGTAGTACATGCCCACCACGGCACCCAGCGGAATAATGAGAGTCAGGGTGACTGGCAGGTACATGCCCATGCCCACGGCCAGCGGCGGCAAGGAGAAGCTGGTGGTTTTGCGGAGGATTTCGTCGACGAGGATCACTCCCACACCAATCAGCGCGCCCAGCCCGATCAGCGACCAATCCAGAGAGTTACCAAAAATTCCCGAGGCCACTGAGGATAGCAATGCCGCCTGTGGTGCGGCGAGGGCGTCATCGCCAGCGCCCGGCGCGCCGACGAAGCCGAAGCTGGTCATCATCAGTTGCAGCACGGGCGGGATGATCGCGGAGCCAAATAGCACACCGATGATCAGCGCTACCTGCTGTTTCCATGGGGTGGCGCCGACGATCTGGCCGGTCTTGAGGTCCTGTAGATTGTCGTTCGAAATGGTGGCGATACCGAACACCACTGCGGCGGTGAACAGCGTGTATGCGACCAGTGCCTCTGGGTTGGACTGGGACTCCGTGCCGGTGATGGCCTTAATGAGCAGGGCAGCGGAGAGCACCACGATGATGCCCACGCCGGAAATAGGGGAGTTCGAAGCGCCGATCAGACCGGCCATGTAACCGCAGATGGACGCGACAATTAGGCCCACCAACAGTACATACACGATGGAGACAATGACCAAGCTGGTGGCGTGGTGCATGATCGACGTGTCCTCGACGAATAGCCACAGCAGAATACCCACGGGCAGCATCGATGCCACCGTGACCCCGGCGACGACGGGGAAGGGGATATCGCGCTCGGTCAAGGCAACCTGCTGGCCGTCGTGGCGGGCGCGGAAGGAAGTCAGCGAATCCTTGATGCCCTTGATGATGGGACCGATGATCTTCAATAGTGTCCAGACGGCCGCCACGGCCATCGCGCCGGCGCCAATGAAGCGCACTTCGCTAGAGAAGGACGTATCCACGATGTCCGCGAGAGCGTCCGAGCCGCTGAGTCCGTCCACCAATCCGGAGGTCTTCAGAGGCAGAAGAACCACAAAGGATATGATCAGGCCCACGATCATGGCGATGCCCACGGACATGCCCACCAAGTGGCCCACACCAATCAACGCCAGCGAGAGGGAACCGCCGATGGTGGTGGCACCTGCGCCCACCTTGAAGTAAGTGGACAACGAACCTGCCACACCCTTGAGCGCCGCCAAGAGGGCGAAACCGGCAGAAGCCACAGCGCCCACCACGATGGCGTGAAGGCCGCGCTTGTTCTCTTCGGCGGATCCTTGCTCATCGCCGACTTTCAGCACCTCGCCGGCAGCGCGACCCTCTGGGTATGGAAGGTCAGAGCCCGTGACCAGTGCACGGCGCAGCGGGATGGAGTACGTCACGCCCAAAATGCCACCCACGGTGCAGACAAACGCTGTGGTCCAGTACGGGAATCCTGACCAGAAGCCGATCATGATCAGGCCAGGAAGCACAAAGATGATCGCGGACAACGTGCCAGCCGCCGAAGCAATGGTCTGCACGATGTTGTTTTCCACGATGGTGTGATGCGCGAACCGGCGCAGAATCGCCATGGAAATGACGGCTGCGGGAATCGACGTGGCGAACGTCAGACCAACCTTCAGGCCCAAATAAACGTTTGCTGCGGTGAAAACCAACGTGATGATGCCGCCCAAAATGATGGCGCGGACAGTCAACTCTCGCATGGACCCGGCCACCCGGCGGAGTGCTGGGAGTGTCGTGAAGCGAGGAACTGGCAGAGCTGGCGGGTTGGGCCGGTTCGGTCATGATGTGAACTTTCTAGCAGGGGATCCCAGCAGTGTGAGCCGAGATGAATGTAACCAAAGGAACGTTACTCCTTGTATCGCGCAATTCGGCCATTTTCCCCGTCATTTTGGTTGTTAGGGCTGGACTTGTTGGCGTCGAAAATCTTGATGACGACCGTGAACCACCACGTACAGCGCGCTGGCAACCACCAATACCGCGGCCAAGAACATGTACATCGCGCCGTAGCCAGCCGTACCCACGAGCATGCCTAGGAACACCGGACCCACACCGAGGCCTACGTCCATGAGCAGGAACATTGTGGAAATGCCCGTGCCTAGCTCGTGCGCCTGCACCAAGCGCACGCTGATGGCCTGGCAGGCGGGCATTAATGTGCCATAACCCATGCCCGTCAACGCGCCCGCGAGCACGACCATCCAATCCGCGCTCGCTACTGCCAGCAGAAGCAGTGCGCAGCAAAAGGACACTAAGCCCAGTGCGATGACAAGGTTATCTCCGCGTACATCTTGAATGCGCCCCAAGAAAAAGCGCATGATCAGCATGACCACCGAGTAGGCCACGAAGAACAACCCGGCGCCCATGGTCAGCCCGCGATCCACCGAGTAGCCGTTCAGGTACGTGATTACGCCCGAGTAACACAGGCCCACGAGCAGCATGAACAGGCCGATCGGGAGCACCGAAGGATGGATGATGGACGCCAAGCTGAACTTCTCCTGCGCTCCCGCCGAAGGGTTGGCGGGGATGCGCAAGAACAGGGCGAGCAGTAGACCCGCCAGGGACGTCGCGAGTGTCACGCCGAACAGCACGGCGTGGGAGTATGAGTCCACCAGGAATAGGCCAGCTGCCGGGCCCACCGCAGTGGCGAGCGTGGAGCTGAGAGCGAAGAATCCGGTACCTTCTGCGCGCCTGGATGAGGGCATGCCGGTCTGCACGACCGCCATGATCGCGGTGCTGGCGAAGGCATACGCGAAGCCGTGTAGGATGCGCACGGCAATGAGCAGCGGCAGCGAGTTAGTGGGGAAGTAGAGCGCCGAAGCTACCGCCACGACCGCCACGGCGGTGAGCAGGATGGGGCGCTGGCCGAGCAGATCAGTGAGATAGCCGGAGAAGATACGGGCGATGGTGGCGCCGATCACGAAGGAGCTGGCGGCCAGGCCGCTGGCGGCCTCGGAGGCTGCGAATTCTTTGACCGCGTACAGTGCGATGGTGGTGATGAGTAAGTAGAAAAGTAGATATTGGATGAAGTTGATCAGCCAGGCCACCACGAAGGTGGGGGTGATTAGTTGTGGTTTTTCGGAAGATTTCGGGGTCAATAGATGTCCTTCCGGGTTGAGTCTTCTGGGGACGGACGGGCGATTATGCACCCGGCCTGCGAATTTGCATAATGCAAACTGTACGCTTGGTGGGGTGAAGAGTCACATCGCCACCCAAGATTTCGTGCACAATGGAGCCATGGCATCTGACAATCACACTGAACGTCAAACTCCTCGCGGGTCTTTCGGTTCGGATGCACGGACCGATGACTCTGTAGGGGCAGACATGCGGGTCGCCATCGACATGATGGTCTACGAGCACATGCTGCTGTCTCGAATTCCCCTGCATGGAGTGGAGCCTTACGGCCGCCAAGCGCTGATGGACCGTAGCGCCGCTGTGTTGCTCTCCCGGTTGACCGCGGAAGGACCCATGTCCGTGGCGGAACTCGCGGAAGCCTTCGACGTGGACGTCTCCACGGTCCACCGGCAGATCGCTGCCGCAATGAAGCACGGACTCGTGGAAAAGATTGCAGACCCGGACGGTGGAGCCGCGAAGAAGCATCAGCCCAGCAAAGAGGGGGCAGAACTGCTGAAGCAGGAGTTTGCCGCACGTGCAGTCAGCGCCGCCACAGTCATGGATGATTGGAGCGCCGAAGACGTGGCGACCTACGCACGGTTGCTGCGTCGCTTCAACCAGAGCGTGGAAGAAAAACGCGGAAAGCCCTGGCCACGGCCGTGATATCTGCCCGCGGGAATTATCACTGTTAATGTGCGTTGTAGGCGGTATAGGCCCGTGAGGCCAAGCCGACCTTCGGCGAGCTACAACCTACGTCAAGACGACGGGAAATGGAGATTTATCACCATGTCAACAGTCACGATCGTTGGTGGACACGGTAAGGTCGCCCTGCGTGCGGCCCCACTTCTAGCGGACAACGGCCACACCGTGCGCTCGCTGATTCGTAAACAAGAGCAGGCAGATGATGTGCGTGAGGCTGGCGCGGAGCCTGTCGTCGAAGATGTTACGCAACTCGATGAAGACCAGATCGCCGACGTCTTCCGCGGCTCCGATGTGGTGGTATGGAGTGCTGGCGCGGGCGGCTCCGGAGAGGAAGAAACGTGGGCAATTGACCGCGATGCCGCCATCCGCACCATGGAGGCAGCCAAGAAGGCCGGAGTGCAGCGCTACGTCATGGTCTCCTTCTTTAACTCACACATGGTGGATGGCGAATTCCCCGGAGTGGACAAGAGCGAGGACATGTACGCCTACTTCAACGCCAAGGTGCAAGCAGACGAGCACCTGCGCAATAGTGGGCTGGACTGGACAATCGTCGGCCCATCTACGCTGACTTTAGACGAGCCTACGGGCAAGATTGACGTGCAGGAGGGTACGGAACTGTCGGACGTGCCTGCCACGTCCCGCGCTAACGTTGCCCAAGTGGTTGCGGCTGCAGTGGATGAGGATAAGACGATTGGCAAGCAGATCAACTTCCACGACGGTGAGACCCCCGTGGCTGAGGCGCTGGCTGCGGTGTAGTTGCGAAGAGGTGTCTCGCTCCTCACTAGAGTGAGGGACATGAACTACAGCAACCAGAACAATGAAGCGAATTTCGGGAGCGAAGACTTCCGATTCGATGACGGCATCCAGGTGCGGCGTGAAGTCATGGGGGATGACTTTGTGGATGCCGCCCTCGAACGAGCAGCAGGATCCGACGGCGAAGAGCTGCAAAAGCACGTTACGGCTACCGTGTGGGGATCGGTGTGGACGCGTGAAGGCCTCTCTCGACGTGACCGTAGCCTGCTGAACATCGGCATGCTGGTGGCACTGCGCGCCACCGAAGAACTGCGCGGGCACGTGCGGGGTGGGCTGAACAACGGGCTCACCCGGGAAGAAATTACCGAGGCAGTCATCCATTCCTCGGGCTACTGTGGCGCCCCGGCCGCACTGTCTGCGATGAAGGTAGTGCAGGAAGTCCTCGAAGCAGAACTTGGACCTAAGGCGCAGTAGCTGGCGATTCAGTAGCGGGCCGAACCGTATCGCCGTATCGTTTGCGGTAGCGAGTGGCTTGCTCGACCAGCTGCGCGTTGAAGACATTGTTGACGTTCGCGCCTACCGAGGACCGTGGGGGAACCTGAATCAGCGCCTCTGAGTGCATGCCGGCTTGGAGTTCGCGAACGCGGGTGACCTCGGCGTCGATCTTGAGACCACACAACAACAGTGAGTTAATCAGGACGAGCCCCACGCATCCGGCGATGAGTCCGCCAAGTGCCCCGTACATGCCGACGTGCAGGAAGTTGTTCAGGTAGATCCGCACACCGATGCCCACCAGCGTCATCGTGATCAGAGCGAATACGGAACCGCTGGTCAGCCACCGCACTCGGCCGTATTTCACGTTCGGGGCACCGTGGTAGAGCAGCGCGATCATCACCATGGACATCGCGAAAATTACCGGCCACCGCACGTAGCCCCAAATCGGCAGGAACGAATCTAGGAAGAAGCTGGTGAAGCCCTCCCAGCCCAGTGGTTGGGAGATGGCGTTGAGCAGTGGAGTGAGGATGTCATCGCGCAAGAAAAACCCAAACGCGATGAGCGAAAGACCCATGACCAGCAGGATCGTTAGCCCCCACATGGTCAGCCATGTCCTCACCAGGCTTCGGCCTTCTTCTCGGCCGTACATGAGGTTCGCTGTGCGGGAGAATGCACGCACATAGGCTGAAGACGAAAACAGCGCGATGAGTACGGAAATCAGCAGGGTGATCACCGATTGTTCGGTGGAACCGATGATCGTATCAATGAACTTGCGTGCCTCATCAGTGAAGTTTTCCGGGATGTTTTCGTTGATGAACTGGTCGGTGATCTCGATGACCTTGCGTCGATTCTGATCCAGCACCAGCGTGGTGATCGCGTAGAACGCCAGGAGGGTGGGGACGGCGGTGAGCAGGGAGAAGAACCCTAGCGTCGCGCCTCTATCCATCAAACCGCGAAAGAACGTCTCCACGTATACGCGCCGCAAAATCAATTTCCACGCAGAGAAGTGGAGGAAGCGCTGCTCGCGGCTGACCTCGCGGTAGTACTCGCGATACGGCAGCGTCTGAACTGGGTCCCCACCGGCGGCGGGAACCACGAAATCTGTCACGGGGAGGGCGCTGTTCTTGGACATCGCCTTTAAAATACCTGTTTGCCACCTTTCCCAAGGTTTCACGCGCGGGGAAAGTGGAAAGAGACGGGCGTGACTAATCCGACGCCCGCCCCTGCACCACCCCAGCGTGCACAACGAACGGCCAACACATTCCGTTCTTCGACGGCCCGACCTCCGGAATCAGCGCCGCATCCATGACTTGTGAGCGGTCCTTGTAGCCCAGGATGTATTCGTCGAAAGCGGGTAGGCGGAGCGTGTGTGTGAGGGCGTGGATCAGCTCCTCTTCCGTGACCGTGGATTGCCACGCGCCCATCCAGTAGGTGACGTTCTCGCAGGTCACTTCGATGGGCGGAGTGCTTGTGGTGTGCGCCTCCGCGAAGCCGGCCTTGGCCTCCCTGACCGTAAGCCCGCTCCACCACGCGAAATCCTGCGCCGTGGCCGGGCCGTGCGAGTTGATGTAGCGCGTCGCAAGCTCGCCGATAGCACGCTCCCGTCCCAATTTCTTATCGACGTCACGCGCCTGACCAACCACCTTGTCATGCAGCACAAACGATTCCAGATTGCCGTGGGGAGGGCCCTGGATAATCTCGCCCTCCCCGCCGAAGTGCCGCAGCATGTGCGGGCCGCGCTGTTCATCGGGATCCACGCCAGCTTCGCGGAAGACCTCGTAGCACTGCGTTCTGGACAGCGGTTGTTGAGCTTGTTCGAGAGCCTTGATGAGCGCAGTGCGAGCTGTGTCTACTGCGTCGTCCGTGAGACCCAACCCCGCCCGTCGCTTACTCGAAGCTGCCTGGACTCGTGGCGTGCACACGCGAGTCACCCAGCTGACATCCGGCGCGTAGAGCGCGTGATGTGTGCCGCGTTGGGACCAGCTGCGCACAACGTGACCTTGCTTAATCGCCTCTTCTACGTGCTGTTTGTCCGTGTTTGAGCGGATGGCGAGGGCATCTAGTCCGGAATTGCGGAGCTGGAACTGGGTGGCGACCATCCACTCGGTGACGGCTGCGACTGCTGTGACTGCTGTTGCGGCTGCGACGGGATTATCGGCGCCGTTGATTTGGAGAGGATGGGCCTGGCTGGGGGCCAGTAGCTGCGCGATCAACCGGCGTGCGCGGAGTTCATCGGGGGAGATGGTCTTGGTGGTGTTGTGCGGCATCGATGACCTTCTGGTGCGTGGGTTTATTGGTTTGTGAGGGGCGGGGAAGGGTGTTGTGTGCGGGTGAGTTTGGCGTCGGCGAGAAAGAAAGGGGACTGGCTACCGACCGTAATGGTGGGCGTGAAAAATTTTTGAAGAAAGTTGGCGGTAGGGGTTGTGGAGGTTAGATCAGGTGTTCTAAACTGTAGCTAGGAAATTTGCGGGAAGCAAGTTGGGGATGCGGCAGCAGGGGCTTGTTGTCGTGTTGAGACATAAGAGGGGATTTGGGGGTGATGAACGTGAGTAGTCCTATATGTGATGGCGCGGAGGGGTCGAGTGCGGCGGCTAATTTTGGCGCGGGGCACGTCGATAGTTTGCAGGACTTTCAGGCGGATCTGGAGCTTTTGGCAGAGGTAACGGCGCGCGTGGCAGGGCGTAACGCTGATATGTGGGAGCGGATCAGTGCAGATGAGCGTCCGGATTACTATGCGCTGGTCACCACCTCAAGAAGGATGCTGACTAATGCCGATGTGGGGTTCGTGTGCGCGCACGAGGAACATATGCCGTTGGGCAAACATAAGCGCCCGCAGTGGCTGATGATGGAGTTTGGATTTACCTCGCTGGAGGCTCGCGGGATTATGGTGGCGGTGGAGCGCTTGGATGATCGGCCGAAAGGGCCAGATGTGCGCCCGTCGAAGAAATATATGCCTAAAATCCATGAACTGGTGAAGAATGGAACTCTGAATGAGGAGGGGGTTCGCCGGGTCGATAAGGCCATCAAATCCATGCCGGATAGAACGCATGATCTACTCGTGGAGCGCGGAGACAAGATCATTGCAGACCTAGCGGAACAGTGTGGACCGGAAGTGTTGAACGAGCTGAATGATTTACTGTGGGCGCTACTTGGAGAGGAGGAGCCCGAGTATGAGCCCAAAGATCACGGTCGGAAGCGAGGTATCAAGATCTCCCGGCAAGGCGCGGATGGGATGAGCTCCATCAAAGGTTGTCTGACCCCGCGATGTGCAGCCGTGTTCCAGAGGCTGCTCGCAGACCATGCGACGGCTGGTGGGCTGCTCAAAGACAGCGAATTGAGTGATCACGGTTTCAACGATGATCCACGGAGCCCTTCGCAACGTGCGCACGACTGTTTGGAGTCTGCGTTGTTTAACAGCTTCTCCAGAGAGGAGCGCGAGACTCTGCGCGAAGAGTTTGGCAACGCTTTCGGGGAGGAGTTCGGTGAGTGGGGCTCGCAGGCGGACGATAGCTCTAATTACGAGGAGGAAGGGCTAGGCGAAGAGGGGCTGAGACGACGCGACGTTGAGGAGAAGGCTGAAGAGGATGTTAAAGAGGAAGGCGATGAGGAATTCATCCCGCCATTACGCGACTTTGAACTGAAACCGCGGCGGGGCAGTACCTCGATAGTGGCCGTGGTGAACCTCCGTGAGTTGTTGGAGGGGCGCGGATTCGGACTGACTGATACGAACATGAAAATCGGTATGAACGAGCTGATCGAGGGGACTTTGGCGCGAGATTTCTATCTGCAAGTTCTGGATCTCAACGGCAGAACTCTGTGGTTAGGCAGGTCGCGGCGTCTGGGCAGTCTGGATCAGTACCTCGCACTGTGTGGTGAGGAAGGAGGTTCGACGGCACCTGGCTCCACTGCACCTCCTGCTCGCTGCCACATGCATCACATCAAGGGCTGGGAAGAAGGAGGTATGACTGACCTAGAAAATTTGACCTTTGCTGATCCTCGCATGCACGCCCGAGTGGATGACTCGAGAAAGAATCGAGACCGTTGGTGGACTCTTAGCGCGGACCCGAGCACAGGGGACAAAGTGATATGGATTCCGCCGGGATTTGACGATCCACAAAGACGGCCACGGCGAAACTTGAATCCCACCACTTCAAGAACACCTGGACGAAAGCTGCAAGACGGAGCGAGGCGAAGGTGGAGGGGTGCAAAAGCAGAGCGGAAGTGGGTGCGTGTGGGAGACTGACTTTTGGGGAGTGGAAGTAAGAAAGTGAGAGTTGGGAAGTAAGGCTGGAGGGGCTGAGGGCAGAAGTAGGCTGGGGACGAAATGGGGCAAGTTGAGGAACGCGCGATAAAGCTGCCCTCACCTGCGGATTAGGTGCGGAATGAAGAATCTGTGTAGAGTTACCTCTCGTTCCTAACGAACATTTATGTCTACATAGACATGCCCCGTTCGTCTAGCGGCCTAGGACGCTGGCCTCTCACGCCGGTAACACGGGTTCAAATCCCGTACGGGGTACCAACCGAAAAGTCCCCTCTCTCGTCAACGTTGTAAGCGTTAACCGGAGAGGGACTTTTCTTTGTTTAGCCCCTAATTAACCTCAGGTTGCTGCAGCAGCGCGTGAACTTAACCCAGCTGCTCTTCGATTTGGCGAGCTGCTTCCTTGAGTTGGCTTCCGAACCGCTCCGCAGGAGCGCCCCCAATTCGGCCAACCGGTCCGGAGATGGACAGGGCTGCGATCAGGGCGCCGCTGGCGTCGAAAATGGGTACGGACGCGGAGGCAAGTGAGGGGTCGCGCTCGGCTGAAGACTCGGACACGCCGTCGCGCACAATTCGTTCCAGTTCCTTAGCGTCGAAGGCTGCGGTAGGAAGAACGTCTTTTTGCAGAGAGGCAGAACCGTATGCGACCAGGATCTTCGCGGCGGAACCTGCCTCGAGTGTCATGCGTGTGCCCACGGGGACGGTATCGCGCAAACCTGCGGTTGGTTCTGCGTTGGCAATGCACACACGCTCCATGCCGCTGCGCCGATACAGCTGCACGGATTCGTTAGTCTCCTGCATGAGGCGCGGCAAGATGTGCTCTGCGGCGTCCTCGAGGCGGGAACTAGAATGAGGAGCAAGTTCAGCCAACGCAGGGCCGGCAGTCCACTGACTATCAGGCATGCGCTCAATCAGTCGATGCTTCTCCAAGGCCACGGCGATACGGTGGGCCGTGGCACGGGGGAGTCCGGTGATTTCGCACAACTCGGCGAGGTTGCGCGGCTCCTTGGCGATCACGCTGAGGAGGAAGATCGCGCGATCGAGAACCTGGATGCCACTTACGGCGGGCACGTCTTTGTTTTGTCCCATGATTTGATACTATACATTCCATCCAGTGGAACAAGCCATGTGAGACGCAACTGTGGTCACTCGGCTGGGGCAGCTTTGGAAACCATCCAAGCCCCGTGCATTGTGGGCAACCACTAGGTCACCGCAAGCAATCCACTAGAAGACTTCTGCAACAGAACATGCAGCAGACTCTGCATGAGACAACGAGGAGAGATCGTGACGGACAAGCCTTTAACTCTCGCCGAAAAGGTGTGGCGCGACCATGTAGTCGCCGAAGGTCAGGATGGCGGGCCAGATCTGCTGTTCATCGACCTTCACCTCGTCCACGAGGTCACCTCTCCGCAGGCATTCGATGGACTGCGCCAGGCCGGCCGCAAGGTTCGCCGTCCAGACCTGACCATCGCCACGGAGGATCACAACGTTCCTACCATCGGTGTGTCCTCCGGCAACCTGCTGGAGATCCAAGAGCCAACATCTCGTCTCCAAGTCTCCACCTTGCGTGACAACGCTGAAGAGTTCGGCATCCGCCTGCACTCCATGGGTGATATCGAGCAGGGCATCGTCCACACCGTGGGCCCACAGCTCGGCCTGACCCAGCCCGGCATGACCGTGGTGTGCGGTGACTCCCACACTTCTACTCACGGCGCGTTCGGCTCCATCGCCATGGGAATCGGCACCTCTGAGGTGGAGCATGTCATGGCCACCCAGACCCTGCCACTGAAGCCATTCAAGACCATGGCCATCGAAGTTTCCGGCGAGCTGCAGCCTGGCGTGACCTCGAAAGATCTGATTCTGGCCATCATCGCCAAGATCGGCACCGGCGGCGGCCAAGGCCACATCATCGAGTACCGTGGCGAGGCCATCCGCAAGCTGTCCATGGAAGCCCGCATGACCATGTGCAACATGTCCATCGAGGCCGGCGCCCGCGCAGGCATGATCGCCCCAGATGAGACCACCTTCGAGTACGTCAAGGGACGCCCTCACGCACCTCAAGGTGAACAGTGGGACGCCGCGGTGGAGTACTGGAAGTCCTTACAGACCGACGCCGACGCAGACTTCGACACCGTCGTACACATCGACGGCGCAGCCCTAACTCCCTTCGTGACTTGGGGTACCAACCCCGGTCAAGGCCTGCCTCTGGGAGAGACTGTCCCGGCTCTGGAGGACTTCACTAACGACAGTGACCGTGCCGCCGCTGAGCGCGCATTGGAGTACATGGACCTCGAGCCCGGCACCCCCTTGCGTGAGATCAAGATCGATACCGTCTTCCTCGGTTCTTGCACCAACTCCCGTATCGAGGATCTCCGCGTGGCAGCGGAAGTCATCAAGGGACACAAGGTTGCCGATGACGTGCGCATGCTCGTGGTTCCATCCTCGGCTCGCGTAAAGGTGCAGGCCGAAGAAGAGGGCCTGGACAAGATCTTCGAAGAAGCTGGTGCCGAATGGCGCACGGCGGGCTGCTCCATGTGCCTGGGTATGAACCCAGATCAGCTCGATGTCGGAGAGCGCTCTGCGTCCACCTCCAACCGCAACTTTGAGGGCCGTCAGGGCAAGGGATCCCGTACTCACCTGGTCTCGCCTCCTGTCGCAGCGGCAACGGCCATCCGTGGCACCTTGTCTTCACCAGCTGATTTGGAGCCGGCGTTGGCGTCGGCACAAAACTAGGGCAACACAGCAGGGCCTGCGGCGAACAACCTCGCCGCAACCTACGCGCGGCCCGCTCAGCGCCTCATAGCTCAACACACGAGACCTCATTTCCAACTTCCCACCCGTCAGGAGTTAGCCCATGGAGAAGTTCACTACCCACACCGGCGTGGCAGCACCGCTGACCCGCTCAAACGTGGACACCGACCAGATAATCCCCGCCGTCTACCTAAAGCGCGTGAGCCGCACCGGCTTTGAAGACGGCCTGTTCGCCGCATGGCGCAAAGACCCCACCTTCGTGCTCAACCAAAAGCCTTATGAGAATGCGTCCGTGCTGGTCGCGGGCCCAGACTTCGGTACTGGTTCCTCGCGTGAACACGCAGTGTGGGCGCTGATGGACTACGGTTTCCGCGTGGTTCTCTCCAGCCGCTTCGCGGACATCTTCCGCGGAAACTCAGGCAAGGCGGGCCTGCTCGCGGCGCAGCTGGAGGAATCGGATATCGAGCTGATCTTCAAGCTGCTGGAGCAGAACCCCGGCCAAGAAATGACGATCAACCTGGAAGAGCGCACCGCAACGCTGGGTAATCACACCTTCCAGATTGAGGTGGACGATTACACTCGCTGGCGCTTGATGGAGGGCCTGGATGACATCGGCCTGACTCTGCGCCAGGAGGACAAGATCGAGACTTACGAGAAGTCTCGTCCGGCGTTTAAGCCACAGACCCTCTAGGGTCGCAGCTACTTCACCGGCAGGGGGCTGGCCAGGTAGTCCAGCCCCAGCAGCTGGTCGCCCCTGAAGTGCAGCACCCAGATGCTGGATTTCTTCACGCGCATGTCCTCGATTTCAATATCCTGATCTGCGCAGATGCGTCCCATAACTCCGGGGATTGCGGTACCTTGGCCAACCACCACGGAGATGGGGGCAGCGGTTGCAGCGTGGAAGGCATCCACGGCAGCGTTGGGATCTTCGCGCCATCCGGAATCGCCGAGCTGCGGGTTCACGTTCAGTTCCAAGCCGAGGTCCTGAGCGGTGGGCTCAGCGGTGTGTACGCAGCGCTCGGGGTAGGCGCTGGCCAGCTGGGTGGGGCGGTAGCCCTCCACAGTGGACACGAGCATTTCGGACTGGCGGCGTCCCTTCTTGGTCAGCGGGCGCAGGTTGTCGTCGCCGGCCCACCCCTTACGGTCGTGAGCCTTGGCGTGGCGGATGTAGAGCACGCGGCGGTCGCAGCCCAGGGAAAGCAATCCGCGGGCAGCGTCGATGACTTCGCGGTCAACATCGTAGGTGAGCAGCTCGGCGGCTTCGTCGAAGCTGACCCAACGGAGTTCATCGACTTCCTCGTTGGCCACGAAGGTTCCCGAGGTCACCTCAGCGGTCCAGTAGTAGACCACCTTGGTGCGGGAGCTGACTGGGTAGTGCACGTAACCCAGCAGCCAGCCGAGGGTGGCATCGAGTCCGGTTTCCTCTTTGATCTCGCGGAGCGCCGTGCCAGGCAAATTCTCGCCGGGGTCAACTTTGCCCTTGGGTAGGGACCAGTCGTCGTAACGAGGGCGGTGAACCACTGCGATCTCAATGCCTTCGTTTCCACCCAAGCCAGCGTCCGTGAAGCCCTCGCCCTGGCCGGCAGGGGAGCCTTCTGGTCGACGCCACAGCACTGCGCCTGATGCGAAGGTAGGACGCGCGAATTCCTCAGCCGGGCGGGATCCGATGCGGCTGATGTGTCCGGTGCCGTGGTGAGACAGCGCGAGGGACGTGGACAAATCGCCGATTCCAGAATGGGAGATCACAGAGTCAATTCCTCACAAAGCAGGTGTTTAGTGCAGTTTTTCATTAAGCTGCCGTCACAGGAACAAAAATTCGCTCACCGTATTCGCGCATTTCCAGCTTCGCGCGGGTGTTTGGTCGTCATCGAGCGGTAACTAGCAGTTATCGTTTCAAAGTATCGCATAATGAGCGCACAGAACAGGATTGAGGAAGGAAGCGGATGGTACAGGTCGCAGTGATGGGGGCAGGATCCTGGGGCACCACGGTGGGCAAGGTTTTCGCAGACGCCGGCAACCAGGTTTCCGTGTGGGCCCGGCGCGAGGAAGTCGCCGCCGACATTCGCGATAACCACCGGAATTCTTCCTACCTCGGGGATATCGCGCTTCCGGAGTGTCTCTATGGAACTTCCGATCCCGCCGAGGCACTCCAGGATGCGGAGATCGTTGTGTTTGGCGTGCCGTCGCAGTCGTTGCGCAAGAACCTGGAGCAGTGGAAGGGGTTGATTTCTTCCGACGCCTCGCTTGTGTCGCTCGCAAAGGGCATCGAGCACAGCACGGGGCTGCGGATGAGTCAGCTGATCGCTGAGGTGACGGAAGCAGATAGTGACCGTATTGCAGTGTTGACTGGCCCGAACCTGGCGAAGGAGGTGGCGGCGGGTCAGCCTGCGGCGACTGTGGTGGCGTGTGAGAACACAGACCGTGCGCAGCTGATCCAGGCTGCGGTGGCGGCACCTTATTTCCGTCCGTATACCAACACGGACGTGGTGGGTTGCGAAGTCGCGGGTACATGCAAGAACGTGATTGCGCTGGCTGCGGGCATTTCGGCTGGCATGGGCTTTGGCGATAACACTGCGGCCACCGTGGTGACGCGTGGTTTGGCGGAGACGACTCGTCTGGCGCTGGAGCTGGGTGGCGATCCCCGCACGCTTGCCGGGTTGGCGGGAATGGGTGATTTGGTGGCCACATGTGCCTCCAAGCTCTCGCGTAACCGCACGTTCGGTTTCCACTTGGCCCAGGGAAAAACGGTCGAAGAAGCCGCGGAAGAGACGAAGGGCCAAGTGGCAGAGGGCGTGGTCTCCAGCCAGTCCGTTGCGGAGCTGGCGCGCAAGGTGGGTGTGGAGATGCCTATTACGGACGCAGTGGTGGAGATCTGTCACAACGGTGAGGATGCGAAGGCTGCGTTGCAGCAGTTGCTGGGGCGTTCTCGTAAGTCTGAGCTCTAGCGGAGCTCACCGGGTGGACCCGGTCCAGGAGCACCGCTCAGTGTCCCGTTCAGTGTGTCGTAACACTGTGCCGTATTCAGTGTGTCCCAGTGAGTGACGTGTCTTCTTGATCGGTAGAGTTGGGTGCCGTGAATAATTTTGCAGCCCCTACCTCAGCAACCGTGTCCGCTAAGCAGTCTTCGGCGGGTTCCTCGCCGTCGGAGGCACGGGCATCGTCCGAGGTAAACGCAGCGAAACCCCGCGATGGAAAAGTAACCGTCGCTATTTTGTTCGGTGGCCAGTCCACGGAGCATTCGGTGAGCTGCATCTCTGCGGGGGCCGTGATGTCTCATCTGGATCCCGATCGCTACCAGGTAGTGCCTGTGGGCATCACCCAGAAGGGTGCGTGGATCCCGCAGAATCCGAATATCAGCGAGCTCAGCGAGCAGCTCAAGGCTCAGGGGGCCACTATGCCGCGCGTCAGCGATAGCGGCGAGCACGTCCAGCTGGTCTTTGGCGGTCAGCCTGGCCACATGCGCTACACCACGGGGGATAACGCCGGTGAGCCGTTTGCGGACGTCGATGTCATCTTCCCAGTCCTGCACGGGCTCAACGGCGAGGACGGCACTATCCAGGGTCTGTTCGACCTCGTAGGCGTCCCGTATGTGGGTAATGGCGTGCTGGCCTCTGCGGCGGGCATGGACAAGGTGTTCACCAAGAAGCTGGCCCGTGAGGCGGGCATCCCGGTCACTCATGAGCTGGTTATTTCCGAGGAGCGAGAGCTCACCGAGCAGGAGCAGCAGGAGCTGGGCCTGCCGGTATTCGTGAAGCCAGCCCGCGGCGGTTCGTCGATCGGTATTTCCAAGGTGGACGCGTGGGAGGAACTTCCCGTTGCCCTGAAGGAAGCGTTTAACAACGATGACAAGGTGGTCATCGAGTCCATGATTTATGGGGCTGAGGTGGAGTGCGGCGTGCTGCAGCAGCCATCCGGTGAGCTGGTCGCGTCCGTCCCGGCCTTGTTGCAGGGAACCGGAGATGGGTACGAAGGTTTCTATGGTTTCGACGCCAAGTACGTGGATAACACAGTCAGCGCCGCCATCCCCGCCCCGATCGATCCAGCGATGACCACGCAGGTGCAGGACTGGTCGATCGCCACGTTTGAGGCTTTGGGCTGCGAGGGCCTAGCTCGCGTGGACTTTTTTGTCACGGATAAGGGGCCGGTGCTCAACGAGATCAACACCATGCCCGGCTTCACGCCGATCTCGATGTACCCCAAGATGTTCGCGGCTTCCAACGTCGCCTACAGAGAGCTTCTGTCCACGCTGATTGAGAGGGCCTTGGAGCACCCAGCACACTAGAGCGGGAGGTTGGGCAGCGTTACTTCTGTTCCAGCTTCATGGTGGAGCTGATGGCCTCGGTCACAGCGTCGACGGCGGCGTTGCCCACGTTGTTCGGCATAGACACGGCCACGATCTGTTCGTGGCTCAGCGCGTACCACACGCCGGTGGTGGAGCCTTGTGCCACGGATGGCTCGGCGAACCACGCCACGTCGTTGACCTGAGTGATGTTCTCGCCGGAGCCGTAGCTCTCTGGCAGCTCGGCGCCGCAGCGAACCACCACAGGTTCGGCGGAGTCCGTACTGAGGTAGGTGGCGCTGCGAGACGGTGCTCCTTCGCGTTCCTCGCGTGCATACCCGGCAAAGGAATCAGGTAGGGCGTTGAGGAACTCGGAACAGACGGAGTTTGCGTCGGACGAAGAGACCATAGGAATCTCGGACAGAGGGTACGGGCCAGGTTCGGGAGCCTCGCCGGGGAAAGACTTGGTGGCGTGGCCGAGGGAACCCAGTTGTTCGGTGATGTCATTGCTACTGGTCACGGCCACCGCGGGGCTGGAGCCGACGGAGTACCAGGTGCGTAGGTCGGAGCCTGGGGTGGCGTCCACGACTTCCAGCCACTTCGAGCCGTCGGCCTCAATGGTGGGGGACAACACGGTGTACTGGTCCGGAAGGCGCACGCCGCAACGAACAGTCAGCTCGTCCTTGGCCAGGTTTCGGTAGCCCGCGGCGCCTGCGGGGGCGGGGTCAACCAGGCCAACGTTCTTGTAACCGCCGAGCTCTTGGGGCAGGTCGGAGATGTACTGCGAGCAGGTCTGGCTCTCGGCGTCTGGGGCATCCACGGGACCCATCGCGATGGGAACCATGCTCTGGCGTTCCATGACGATGCGCGCTCCCACCACCACGGCGATCACAAACAGCACGGCGAGAACCAGCGCGATAATGATCGGCAGGCGCGAGGAATCCCGTGAAGCATCCGCGGACGAACCAGTGGCAGTGCGCGGTGCGGGAGAAGAAGAGTCAGTGACAGGAGACGACATAGTGGAATATTCTAGGTCGGTGTTCGCGCAGCTGTTAGTAGGGCAGGTAAGTAGGGGTGCAGATCCGGCATGGTGTAGTTGTGTCACGTATGTTGAACTGTTGATACGCGTCTTTCGGCCTTGACATTGCTTGAGGTAGAGACAGACACACGCACTGGTGCGCACACACTGACGTACACATGAAACACCGAGGACGGTTGAGGACGGCTATGGCACGAAACATCACCGTGGAACAGGCGGGCGAAGCCGGAACCATCGCGGCGATCCGCTCCGCCGCACCTAGCTCCCTCAACGGTGATGATGCAGCCGTGCTGGATTCCACCACGTCGAACGCTCGCCAAGTCTGTACTACGGACATCCTGGTGCGGGGTCGGCACTTCCGTTTCCGCTACTCGTCTCCCTATGAGGTGGGCGTAAAGGCAGTGATGCAGAACTTCGCGGACATTCAAGCGATGGGCGCACGTCCCACCGCTTTGCTGCTGGCGATCGTGACCCCGGGGGACATGCCCCTGGAGACCATCTCGGAGCTAGCCCGCGGCATTAACGATGCAGCCACTCCGTGGGGTGCCGAGCTCGTAGGTGGCGACGTGGTGCGGGCCGAGGATCTGGTCTTGTCGCTGACTGCACTCGGAGAGCTGGGAGGACCAGCGCCAGCCTTGACTTTGGACGGCGCGGGAGTGGGGCACCGAGTGATCGCCTCGGGCAACATCGGCTATTCGGCAGCAGGACTGGATGTGCTGCAGTACTTCGGATCTCGCAAGTCCGTCCCACAGGATGATCCGATCCTGCAGGAGCTCGTGTCTTGGCATTGCTCACCGAAGCTTGAGGTGGGGCGCGGCACCGTCGCGCGTGCGGCCGGGGCGAGCTCCATGACGGATAACTCCGATGGCTTGGTGGCGGATCTCTCTGTGATCGCGCAGCGCTCAGGCGTGTGCATTGACGTAGACGTGGAAGCCGTCGCGCCCGATAGCAATCTGTTGCACGCAGCAGAGCGCACCGGATGCGACCCGTGGAAGTGGGTGCTTACCGGTGGGGAAGACCACACACTGATCGGCACCACAGATTCGCGCTTGCCTGCTTCGTACCGCCCAATCGGCATGGTGCGCAGGCTCGACGAAACCGATCCGGACGCCCCGTTTGTGACCATCGGTGGAAACCGACCCACGTACACCACCGGGTGGCAGTCGCTGTGAACGCACCGGGGAACGAGCAAATGAATATCCCCCAGCTGGTGGAGCAAATTCACCCGGGCTGGCAGGTGCATGGCGTCGAAAATGTTCTGCAAGACGTTCTGGCGGAAGCACAACATGAGGAACAGATCCTGCCGGAACCGCATCTGATCCTGCGGGCGTTGCGCATGGCGCCGGAGGACGTACGCGTGTTAATCGTGGGGCAGGACCCGTATCCCACGCCCGGGCACGCGGTGGGGCTGTCGTTTTCTGCGGACCTGCCCGCGCAAGCGAAGTTACCGAAATCGCTGGCCAACATCTTTGCGGAATACCAAACGGACTTGGGGTTTGATCGCCCCACCAGTGGAGATTTGTCCCCGTGGGCGGAGCAGGGGGTGATGCTGCTCAACCGTGTTCTCACGGTGCGCGCCGGGCAACCGGGAAGCCACCACAACCGCGGATGGGAGCAGATCACTGAATCGGTTGTCAAGCAAGTGGCTGAGCGCCCGGACACAGTGGCGATTCTCTGGGGGAAGCCAGCACAGAAGTTCGCGCCATTGTTTGGACCGGATCGCGTCATCGCCTCGCCGCATCCGTCTCCGCTGTCCGCATATCGCGGGTTTTTCGGCTCGCACCCTTTTACCGGAGCGAACCAACTGCTGGCCTCCCTGGGTGCCGATCCCGTCAACTGGTCGCTGAACAGCTAGGCTGGTGCACATGGCAGAAAACCTCGACGGACCCTTGATCACTCAATGGGCGCGCCGGGCAGCAGCGGGGTTGCGGGAGCGTCAGGCGGAGATCAACCGTCTGAATGTTTTTCCGATTCCGGATTCCGATACCGGTTCCAACATGGCCTACACCATGGCGGTCGCTGTAGATTCTGCTGATCAAGCCGATTCTGAGGACGTGCAGGACGTCACCACGGCTCTGGCTAGCGGTGCGGTGCGTGGGGCGCGGGGCAACTCGGGCATGGTGCTTTCGCAGGTGTTGCGGGCGCTGTCTGATACGGCGTCCCGGGGGAAGATCGATAGCCAAGCCGTGGTGAAAATGTTGCAGCTGTCTGTCGACTTTGTGAAGACGTCTATTTCTTCGCCCGTTGAGGGCACGATCCTCACGGTGCTTCGTGCGGCTGCCGAGGGTGCGGCTTCGGGGCGTGCCTCGCTCACTGAGACGGTGGGTCAGGCCTTGCACGCTGCGGAAGTTGCGTTGGAGCAAACCCCCACACAGCTGGACGTGCTGGCCAAGGCGGGCGTGGTTGATGCAGGTGGGCGCGGTCTCGTGGTCATCTTGCAGTCCTTGTACGACACCCTGAGCGGCGAGTCTGGTGCGAGCCGAGCCATCGAGGGAGCTGCCGGGGAAAACGCTGGAGCGGAGGGGGAAGCGGATCCTACCGATGCAGCAGCTTCGGGCAGCACTCAATCCGAACCAGCTTCTGCAGACAATTCCAGCCCGGAGAAGGACCCCGCCACCGATCCTGAGATCGGCGTGCATGGCAGTGGTTCTGCGGAGCTGGAGGTCATGTTCATGTTCGACGCCAGCGCCGACCCTTCCTCCTTTGCCGCACTGCGCGCTTTTCTCGATCGCAACGGCAACAGCTTGGTCATCGCCCAGGCAGGAGACAACCTGGTGCGAGTGCACATTCACACTCGTTTCCCAGGGGCCGTCATCGAGCGTGCTTATGAGCTTGGAGGTGTCTCCGACCTGCGGCTGGAAGTACTGCCGGATTCGGAGTTTCCCTCGTCACCGATCATCGCGCTGGCTCCCACAGGAGGGGTCGCGAGCATCTTTGAAAATGCCGGAGCAATCACTTTGGACGTAGAGCGCGCCTCTGCCCAAGAAGTTCGCGATCTGCTGGCGATGTCCGGAACTGGGTCCTTGGTGGTGCTGACCAACGGCCGAGATGCCTCATCGATCCTCAACCAGGGCTTTGATCTCAGTGCCATTGATACCAGCTCTTTAGTGGGTGGGCTGGCGGCTCTGGCCGTGCATGATCCTGCCAATGATCATGACGATGATGTGGAAGATATGGTCGACGCTGTTTCTGCACAGCGGTTCTGCATGTCCACTGGGGATGCGATGATCGCCGACTTGGACGAGATGTTGGCTGAGGGCGGCGAGCTGGTTACCTTGCTGTGGTCCACGCCGGAAGTCAGCGACGACGAGATGGAGAAGCTGCGGGCGCATATGCAACGGCAGCATCCAGATATTGAATTCCACGATTACCCAGCGGAGGGCATGGCTGCTGATTCCGTGGGGCACGTGGTGGAGATCGGAGTGGAATAGATGCTCGGGTGGGAAGATCAGCGGCCTCTCTCGCAGGTCATCACTCCGGATCGGGCCCGCAAGCTGGCGGATAGGCCCAAGCTGCGCATCATGACGGACGCATTGTTGAATTTCCCCACCAAGTACGTTCGCGCGGGCAGTACCGAGGCTCTCGACCTGCTGGAAGAGGGGGAGATGTACACGTGCGTGGCAGAGATCATCAACGTCTCTGAGCGGGAAAACCGTTCCGGTCGCGGCCCTCGCACCATCGTCTCCTTCACGTTTACCGACGGCGCGGCGATGATGGAATCCGCGCTGTTTGGCAATCCGGGTCTGCATAAGGCCTGCTTGACCGCCGGAACCATCGTGCTGCTCTACGGAAAGCTGGGGCGCTTCCGTGAGGCGTGGCAATTGAAAAACCCCAGCTACGTCACCGTGCATCCCGGGGAAGGTGCTAAGTTCGGCGCGTTCGGGCCGCTCAAAACGATCGTGGACGTGGCGGGTTCGGGCGAGCAGGCCCAAGAGCTGTTGAGCAAGCCGTGGCTGCCGAGCTACCCGCGCCGTCCCGGCACGTCCACCGCCGAGCTGATCGGCGTGATGGACAAGGTTCTCGCGGCTGTGGACCAGCCCGCCGAGGTCCTGCCTGCTGCGTCCACAGACGCGCCTGCTCCGGCCTGGCCGATCGACCCAGAGGGTGAGCCGTTGATTTCCTTTGCCCAGGCCGTGCGGGAGATCCACCAACCTCCGGTAGAGGGGCCGTTCGCCGCGCAGAGCCGCATCAAATTCAACGAAGCGCTTGAGCTGCAAGTGGTGATGGCGCTGCGTCGCGCGGATGCGGAGAAGCGGACGTCGGTGGCGATGGCTCCGCAGGACACGGGTGTGGCGTCGGAGGTAAAAAAAGCCTTGCCGTACACCTTGAGCGAGGGGCAAACCCACGCGCTGGAACGCATCAGCGAGGCCCTTAACAGTACGAACCCGGCGCAGCTGATGCTGCAAGGAGACGTGGGCAGCGGCAAGACTGTGGTGGCGCTGCTGGCGATGATGCAGGTGGTGCAGGCTGGTTTTCAGTGCGCCTTCATCGCGCCGACCGAGGTGCTGGCAGCGCAACATGCGCGCACGCTGACGCAGCTGCTGTCCGGCACCACCGTGGGCGTGACCCTGCTGACTGGCTCGCAGAAAACGGCCGAGAAGAAGCTCAGCCTGCTCAACATCATTAGTGGTCAGGCGGACATTGTGGTGGGTACGCATGCACTGATCCAAGACGGTGTGGAATTCGCGGATCTGGGTTTGGTTATCGTGGACGAGCAACACCGTTTTGGTGTGCGGCAGCGCGACAAGCTGCGAGAGATGGCGCCGATGGATCGCACGCCGCACACGCTGGTCATGACGGCCACACCCATTCCGCGCACGGTGGCGATGACGATGTTCGGCGATCTGCAATCGGTGCGTTTGGAAGGTCTACCGGCTGGTCGCGGAAAGATTTCCACCTCGGTGGTGCCTGCGTGGAAGCCCCGGTGGGTGGAGCGCGCGTGGCAGCGTATGGCCGAGGAAATTCGCGCGGGCAGGCAGGCTTATGTGGTGGTGCCGCGCATCGATGGCGACGACGGCGTGGAGGCCTGGGGCGAGCGCATTGCCACCCAGATCCTGCCCGATGCCACCGTTGCAGTACTGCACGGGCGCATGAACGCCGAGGATAAAGACGAGGTCATGGGCCTGTTCTCCCGCGGCGACATCGATGTGTTGGTGGCCACCACGGTCATTGAGGTGGGCGTGGACGTTCCCAATGCGACCATGATGTTAATTCTCGACGCCGAGAACTTCGGCGTATCTCAGCTTCACCAGTTGCGCGGACGGGTGGGCCGCGGAAGCGCTGATGCGGTGTGCTTGTTGCATACGGAAGCGGAAGAGGGCAGTCCCAGCTACGCGCGGCTGGAGGCTGTGGCGGGGACTCTGGACGGCTTTGTGCTGGCGGAATTGGACCTCAAGCAACGCACGGAGGGGGACATCCTGGGCGAGAGCCAGTCCGGGGCGCGCGTGCGCAGGGCCACGCTGCTGGATCTCACGGAGGACGAGGAGATCATCCTTGAGGCGCGGCGCTATGCCATGGAGCTGGTCAGTTATGACGAACAATTGGCACGGAATTTGGTGGCCGGCCTGGACGTGGATGAGCAGGATTACATCGAGCGCAACTAGTTTGCTCTCCCGGCTGCGGAGTGGGATGTACCGCGCCGGTTAGGATGTGGGACATGAAGATTTGCGCACCATTCGCGGGGACGGCTCGATTCCTCGTGGCAGATGGGGATGAGGTGGACACTGGTGCTGCAGTGGCAGTGGTGGAAGCAATGAAGCTGGAAGCGCCCGTGCTGGCGCCGGGGCCGGGAGTGGTGCGGCGGAGCATACACGAGGACTTCGTGGCAGTGGCCGGGGGAGATGAGCTGCTGGTGATTGAGGCAGTGCGAGGAGAAGACTCATGACGCGCATCATTTCTGGAACTGCTCGGGGCAGGAAAATCAAGGTTCCGCCGGCTGGCACGCGTCCTACGTCTGACCGCGCACGCGAGGGACTGTTTTCCTCGCTGCAGGTGCGCTTCGGGTTCGAGGGCGAGCGCGTGTTGGATCTGTTCGCGGGCTCGGGTGCGCTGGGGCTGGAGGCTGCCTCGCGCGGGGCGGCCGAGGTCACGTTGGTGGACTTCAACCACCGCGCAGCCGAGATCATCAACGCGAACGCGAAGGTGGTGGGGCATCCGTCAACCCACGTGGTGGAGGCCAAGGCATCCACCTATTTGCATACCGCTCCGCAGAACCACTTCACGATGGTGTTTGCTGATCCTCCGTACGAGCTGACCGATGAGGCCACGGACGAGCTGGTCGCAGCGCTTTCTCGCGTGCTGGCTGAGGATGCGGTGGTGATTATCGAGCGGCCGTCCGATGCTCGCGAAGTGGTGTGGCCGGAAGGCTTTGAGCGGACCGACCAGAAGTTGAAGAAGCGGACCTACGGCATCGCGCGCTTCGACATGGCGATTTGGCGCGGTTAGGCACGTAGACTGTGGGGCATGCATGTAGTTTGCCCCGGATCCTTTGACCCCGTGACCCTAGGCCACCTGGATATCTTCACCCGCGCTGCCTCAGATTGGGAGCAGGTGACCATCTTGGTGACGTACAACCCCAACAAGAACGGGCTGTTCACGGCCGAAGAGCGCGTGGAGCTGATTGAGAAATCCTTGCAGTCCCTGCCGAATCCTCCGCAGAACGTGCGCGTAGATACGTGGGACAAGTTGCTGGTGGACTACCTGACCCAGAACAACATCACGGCGATGGTTAAGGGTCTGCGCAGCTCATTGGATTACGAGTACGAACTGCCAATGGCGCAGATGAACCAGCGCCTGTCCGGGGCGGATACGTACTTCCTGCTTACCAGCCCGGAATATGGATACGTGTCCTCGACCTTGTGCAAGGAAGTGGCCAAGTACGGCGGAGACATTGATGGATTGTTGCCGGAGCCTGTCGTCGAGGCTGTGAAGGCCAAGTACGCGAAGTAGGGCGCGGGGGCTGAGCTCAACGAGCACCCAGAGCATTCCACCGCAGCCTGTTTACCTCCGTGTTACCCAACATTCCCTCTATTTTCTTCTGTCACATGAATTAACACGCGTGTCTTTGAGCAACACCGTGGAGTAGAGGTGCCATAGTGGATGCCATGTACAAGACATTCCAGGGTATGGACGATCTACAGCAGATGGTGGAGCAGGCTTACGGCGTGCCCATGACCGCAAACTGCATGGTGCCGCGCCGTGAGGTGCTCGACATTCTCGACGAAATGCGCAATGCCATTCCAGTGGAGCTAGACGACGCTCAGGATGTCTTGGACCACCGCGATAACATCATCTCGGACGCTCAGCAGCAGTCCGATTCCATGATCGGGGACGCGGAATCAGAGCGGGATGCGATCCTCGCAGATGCCACAGTGCGGGCGGATGAAATTCTGCAGGACGCTCAGGATCGTGCGACCGCCACCGTGGCTCAAGCTGAGGCAGAGGCCGACCGCCTGGTCTCCGATGCTCGCCGCGAATACGAGCAGGTCACCGGCCGCGCAGAGGCTGAGGCCGGGCGCCTCATTACCTCCGGTAACGAGTCTTACCAGCGCTCTGTGGACGAAGGCATCGCCGAGCAGCAGCGCTTGGTCTCCGAGTCTGAGGTCGTGCGCAACGCAGAAGCAGAGGCACACCGCATCGTCGAGTCCGCTCACGCAGATTCCGATCGCCTCCGCACCGAGTGCGACCGCTACGTGGACTCCACTCTCTCTGAGTTTGAGAACTCCCTGAATGAAACGCTCCGCGTGGTCAACCGCGACCGCGCTGCGCTACGTAAGGGTGCGGGTGCCGCAGGTTACCGCCCACAGCAGGCACCGTCCCACGGACAGCCACAGGGACCAGGTAACGGCGACTATGCGCTGTAGTTACCGGTAAGTGCCCGAAAGCGGGTACAAACTAGGGTATGAGCAACCCTTTTGTCATTCACGTTGGAGACATCGCCAGCGGAGCGTCGGAAACGATCAACACCACCGGACCGTCTCCCGTTCGGTGGGGTGCGCAGATGCTGGCGGTGGAGGAAAACACTCCCGTCAGTGTCACCGCGACAATCAACAACCTGGGCGAGGCGTTCATGGTCAACGCAGAGGTCGACGGCGAAGCCACCGGCACCTGCGCCCGCTGCTTGCAGCCACTGAACCCAGAGTTCACCGTGCGCGTCAACGAAGTATTCGGCGCGAACCCAGATTTCATCGAAGGCGATGAAGCAGAAGAGGGCGAAGAGCCGAACCTGGTGGAAGATAACGCCATCGACATCTCCCAGCTGGTGATCGACGAAGCCGGCCTGAATACGCCGTTTTCTCCCACCTGCGAGACCTACGGCACCGCCTGCCAGGAATCCACCCCGGAGCCGGACGGCATTTCCGAAGATGTGGAAGCAGAAGACACTCCGGACCCACGATGGGCCGGCTTGGAGAAGTTCAAGCTTCAGGAGGATGAGCAGTAACTCATGGCTAGAAAGCGTCGCCTGACTGGCGAAGTAGCCCTCAACGCGGCGTATAGCAAGTCCGATCACCAGCCACTGCTGGACGCGTGGGGAATCACGCTCTCGGAGGACAATCTGCGGCTGGCGCTGACTCACCGCTCCTTCGCGCATGAGAATGACAATCTCCCAGACAACGAGCGCCTGGAATTTTTGGGCGACGCCGTGCTGGGTGTGTCCGTTGCGGAGCAGCTCTACCGTGAGTTCCCCAACCGTTCTGAGTCTGACTTGTCCAAGATGCGCGCAGGCGTGGTGAACAAGTTCGCGCTCGCCTCCGTGGCTCGCGAACTGGGCATTGGGCCTTACATCTTGCTTGGCCGCGGTGAAATGCTTACCGGCGGCGATGACAAAGATTCCACGCTCTCGGACACGGTCGAGGCCATCCTGGGCGCGATCTACCTGGAGCACGGCTTCGCCACGGCTCGCGAGACCGTGCTGCGGATCTTCGCCAGCCGCATCAGCGAGGCGCCTGCTACCGGCTTGAATATGGACTGGAAGACCGTGCTGCTGGAGCGCCTGAGTGACATGAAGCTCCCGCTCCCGGAGTACAGCACCTCGGCGTCGGGTCCAGAACACGATCAGACGTTCTCCGCCACGGCGACTGTCGGCGAGGACCACCGCACCGAGGGCACCGGCCACACGAAGAAGGAGGCCGAGCACGCCGCCGCCAAGGCGATGGTGACCCTGCTCAAGGGCGAGGTCTCGCAGGCTGGGCGGGCCTCGAAGCAGGCCTCTTCTTAAACCCATGCCCGAATTGCCCGAGGTCGAGGTTGTCCGTGCTGGTCTGGAGCAGCACGTGGTGGGGCGGACGTTCGTGGGGGTGGACGTACTGCATCCCCGCGCCGTGCGCTCGCATGTGGGTCAGGATCTTTCTCTTCTTCTCGACGCCGCCCTGATTCGTTCGGCTCGTCGCCGCGGCAAGTTTCTCTGGCTGGAACTGAGCCGGAAAATCCCTGGCACAGGCGATCAGTGGGCCGAGCCGACTGAAGCTCTGGTGGTGCACCTGGGCATGAGTGGGCAGATGCTGGTGACCGAGCCAGATGCGGTGACCTCCACCCACTTGCGCATCAGGGCCAGGCTCTCCGGGGGCGTGGACTTGAACTTTGTGGATCAGCGGACGTTCGGGCGCTGGGAGTTGGTGGCCCTGGTGGATGACTCGCATGGCGAGTATCCGGCGGGCGTTCCAGCCTCGGCGGCGCACATTGCGCAGGATCCGCTGGAATCTTCCTTCAATGCACAGGCGGTGGCCAAGGACATTAAACGTAGGCAGTCGCCTATCAAGCAGGTGCTTTTGAACCAAGAGGTAATTGCAGGGATTGGCAATATTTACGCTGATGAAGCCCTGTGGGCTGCTGGTGTGCGGCCACGGAGGAAAGCTGCTGGTTTGAGCGGGGTTGGCGTCGAAAGAATCATTCACGCTGCCCGCGAGGTGATGGAACGGGCCCTGGAAGCCGGCGGAACCAGCTTCGATGTGCTGTACGTGAACGTGAATGGCGCTTCGGGGTACTTCTCGCGCTCGCTCAACGTCTACGGGCGCGAGGGGCGGCCGTGCGTTCGGTGTGAGACGCCTATTCAGCGTGTTGTTGTGGGTGGACGGAGTTCACATTTCTGCCCCGAATGTCAGCGATGACGATGCCGGTTGCTCCTCGAATCATGGCGAGTTCGGCATTAGGAGCGATTGGTTGAATTTGGTGCGAGGTCCACGCGACGGAGTAGTTGTGCATTAAATGCCACAACGACGGTTGATAGAGACATCAGGATCGCGCCGACGGACATGGGCATCACGAATCCAATCGGTGCAAGTACACCAGCAGCGAGTGGAACCGAAATTATGTTGTAGCCCGCAGCCCACCACAAATTCTGCTTCATCTTTCGGTATGTGGCCTTGGATAGCCGAATAACTGAAAGGACGCTGCGCGGGTCAGAACTGGCCAAGATGACTCCTGCCGAAGCGATCGCCACGTCCGTGCCGGCCCCAATAGCAATGCCGACATCCGATTGGGCGAGTGCTGGAGCATCGTTGACGCCGTCGCCGACCATCGCGACCTTCTTGTCCTCCTTCTGCAGAGATGCGACCTTGGCCGACTTGTCTGCCGGCCGCACTCCAGCGAACACGCGGTCGATCCCCAGCTCTTGACCAACTTTGTTGGCCACGGCTTCAGCATCTCCGGTGATCATCACAACCTCGATGCGCCGTTGGTGTAGAGCATTCACAGCCTCGCGAGACTCGGGACGTATTTCATCAGCGAGCTTGAGTCCGCCAATGACTTCTCCTTCTCGAACAACGTGCAGGATGATGGCGCCTTCTTCACGCCAGTTGGCGGCAGCTCCGATTTCTTCCTGTCCAGATTCTTCGAGCAGACGTGGACCACCGACTCGGACGTTCTGGCCATCCACTGTTGCGCTTACGCCGACAGCGGGGGAAGAACTAAAATCGCTGGATGTTGAGAAACGTAGGCCCTTATCTTTTGCTGCTTTGACTATCGCTCGAGCTAAAGGATGCTCACTATCAGCCTCAGCAGCCGCAGCCAGTGCGAGCACGCGGTCAGAATCGAGGTCTACGACGGATTCGATATCCGTGACGGTAGGTTCGCCCTTGGTCAGTGTGCCGGTCTTATCGAATAGAACGACGTCGACGTCACGCATGGATTCCAACGCGAGGCGATCCTTGATCAACACACCATTGCGGGCTGCGCGTTCGGTTGCTATGGACACCACGAGTGGTATTGCAAGGCCGAGAGCGTGGGGGCAGGCGATAACCAACACCGTGATGGTGCGCTCTACTGCATCGGCAGGACTACCGAAGATCGACCACACAGTAGCGGTAATGAGAGCAGCCCCGAGTGCGAACCAGAAAAGGAGCGCAGCGGCACGGTCAGCGATTCTCTGAGCACGCGTGGAAGAATCTTGGGCATCAGATACCAGTCGGTTAATCCCCGCCAAGGCAGTGTCCTCGCCAATGGCAGTAATTTCTACGTGCAGGCCGGAATCGGTGGCGACAGTACCGGCTGTCACCGAGTCTCCCTCAGCGCGGGAAATGGAACGGGACTCTCCTGTGATCATGGACTCGTCCATTTCCGCGTGGCCTTCAACAATGGTGCCATCAGCAGGAACGCTTCCGCCTGGTCGGACAATGACGATGTTGCCCACTTCCAGTTCAGATGGGTCGACCGTTACTACATCTTCACCTTCGATGCGCTCGGCCTTCTCGGGCAGGAGAGCCGCAAGTGAATCGAGTGCCGAGGAGGTTTGCGCTAGAGAACGCATCTCGATCCAGTGACCCAGAAGCATGATGACGACCAGTAGTGCCAGTTCCCACCAAAACTCGAGTTGGTGATTCACCAAACCGAGCGTCGCCGCCCACGATGCGAGAAACGCGACGGTAATTCCTAACGCTATGAGCATCATCATCCCCGGTTGGCGGCTCTTCAGCTCTTCCCACCCACCAGTAAGGAAGGGCTTGCCGCCCCAGAAATACATGACGGTTCCGAGTCCGCCAGCAACCCAGCCGGCCCAGCTGGGAACTGAATAGCCTATGAGCATCGCGAACATGGGGGAGAGTAATACAACAGGTAGTGCGATGAAGAGATTTATCCAGAACAGCCGACGGAACTGCATCACGTGATCACCGTGCCCTGCATGACCTGAGTGGCTATGGCTGTCATGTTCACCGTGGTTTGTATGACCTCCATCGGGCTCTGTTGCGATGTCATGCCGGCCGTGCTCGGAAGTGTGATCGTGGGAGTGCGCTTGTCCGGTCATAGATGTTCTCCTTTGAATCTGTTTGGGTGATGTTCCTTGATGTAGGCGTCCTGGTGGCGAAATTCTGATTCTCTAAGGTTCCATGCAAGATTATATACCCCTAGGGGGTATATTGCAATGGGGTTTGAAGAGTGAAGAGTGTGTGCCGATAAGAGGCCTGTGCGGCTGACGCACCGGAACGAAGCCCGCGTACCGATGACGATGTGCCTACAAACTGCTGCTTCGATGAATCGTGTCGTCGTGGCCAAAGGCCAAAATTCCTGCTGCCACTGAAGTGAGCATTTTCCCAAAATGTCAGCAATAATGCACCGGATCTGCTGTCCATAGGATACGTTTTGCGCTATGGATCTCACTCAGATTGAAACCTTCATCACTGACGTGATCAACAACAACGTGTGGAAGGTTATCCCTTTCCTGTTGATCGCCGCCGGTGTTTACTTCGGGCTGCGCACGGTCATCGTGCAGGTGCGCATGTTCCCAGACATGCTCCGCTCCTTGCGCGACAAGCCGGATAATGGCGACAGCCGGGACGACATCTCCGCGTTCAAGGCCTTCACCATTTCTGCGGCCTCCCGCGTGGGTACCGGCAACGTGGTGGGCGTGGCCATCGCCATTTCCTTGGGTGGACCTGGCGCAGTGTTCTGGATGTGGATGATCGCCATCATCGGCGGCGCAACTGCATTCGTGGAGTCCACACTGGCGCAGTTGTGGAAATCACGTGGTGAAGAAGGGTATGTGGGTGGACCTGCGTACTACATGACGCGTGGTTTGGGTCTGAAGCCGTTGGCGGTCATCTTTGGCATCGCCATCACCATCACCTATGGCTTCGTCTACAACGCGGTGCAGACTAACTCCATCGTGGAGGCCACGGCAACCTCATTGGGCGGTGACGTGTCCACAACCACCCGCATGATCATCGGCGGAGTGATTGCCGCGGTGACGGCCGTGATCATCTTCGGTGGTGTGCGCAGCATTGCGAACGCCACGCAGATCATCGTGCCGTTCATGGCCGGAATCTACATCGTGGTCGGCGTGATTGTACTGCTGCTCAACATCACGGAAGTTCCGGCGATGATCGGCAGCATCATTTCCCACGCCCTCGGTTTCAAGGAAATCGCCGGTGCCACCATTGGTGCAGCGTTCATGAACGGTATGCGCCGTGGTTTGTTCTCTAATGAGGCTGGCCAGGGCTCCGCTCCTAATGCGGCCGCTACTGCCGCAGTATCGCACCCCGTCAAACAGGGGTTGGTGCAGGCCCTGGGCGTGTATTTCGACACTCTGGTGGTGTGTTCCATCACCGCATTCATCATCTTGCTGTCTAACCCGGTGTTCGGAGAGGACATGGAATCCGCCAACCTCACCCAGAACGCGTTGGCTTCTCAGATCGGCGACTGGGGAATTCACCTCGTCACGTTCATCTTGTTCTTCCTGGCGTTCTCCTCCGTGTTGGGCAATTACTACTTGGCACAGGCCAACGTGGAGTACTTCACCAAGTCCAAGCCAGTGATGATTACTTTCCGCGTCCTCGTGGTTGCTTGTGTGTTCGGCGGCGCCGTGGGCACCGTGCCGCTGGTGTGGTCCTTGGCGGATACTTTTGCGGCCATCATGGTGGTCATTAACCTGATCGCCATCTTCCCTCTGGGTGGGGTAGCAGTGAAGCTGTTGCGTCATTACTCCGCGCAGAAGAGGCAGGGCTTGGAGCCGATCTTCCACCGCGACGATCTTCCTGAGCTGAAGAACGTGGAGTGCTGGGACGGTACGGATCCCGTGACCACCCGTGCATATTGGGATGAGCGAGCTTCCCGCGCCTAATCCGGACGATGTTATTCTGAACCGATGTATTTGAAGTCGCTGACCCTCAAGGGATTTAAGTCCTTTGCGTCTGCGACGACCTTGAAACTCGAGCCGGGCATTTGCGCGGTGGTGGGGCCTAATGGATCGGGCAAGTCCAACGTGGTGGACGCACTGGCGTGGGTGATGGGTGAGCACTCAGCCAAAACATTGCGCGGTGGCAAGATGGAAGATGTCATCTTCGCCGGAGCGGGCGAGCGCAAGGCGCTGGGGCGCGCCGAGGTCACACTGACCATTGATAATTCCGACGGCGCCCTTCCCATCGAGTACTCGGAAGTCTCCGTGACCCGTCGCATGTTCCGCGACGGTGCTAGCGAGTACGAAATCAACGGCGCCAAGGCTCGCCTCATGGACATCCAGGAATTGCTCAGCGATTCCGGCATCGGCCGCGAAATGCACGTGATCGTGGGACAAGGCAGGCTCGCGCAAATCCTCGAGTCCAAGCCGGAGGATCGCCGCGCATTCATCGAGGAAGCCGCGGGAGTGCTGAAGCATCGGCGTCGAAAAGAAAAGGCGCAACGCAAACTGGTGAGCATGCAGGCCAACCTCGACCGCCTGCACGATCTCACCGACGAACTGCGCAAACAGCTAGGACCACTGGCTCGCCAGGCTGAGGCAGCACAAAAGGCATCCACGGTGCAGGCAACCATTCGCCAGTCGCGGGTGCAGCTGACCGTGCACCGCGTGCAGACGCTGTCCGAAGAGTTGAACTCGGTATCCGGCCGGGCCAGCTTGGTAGCCGAGCAAGTCGAGGAGCTGCAAGACCAGTTAGAGGAGCACTCCGAGCGACTCGCCGTGACCGAAGAAGAGCTGCGCACCGCGATGGAGAGCGCAGAATCCGCCCGCACGCTGTGGTACCGCTTATCCGCCGTGGCAGAGAAGAACTCGGCGACCATCCGCATCGCCGCGGACCGCGCCGAACAACACCACTCGGCGCAATGGTCCGGCCAAGACCCTGACCAGCTCATGGAACGCGCCGCGCGTGCCGAGCAGGAGCAGGAAGAGCTGGACGAGGCCGTGGAGATGGCCACCGAAAAGCTCGAGACCGTGCGGGAAGAAGTCGCCGAGCGCGAGGATGCGGCGCGGCAGGCAGAAAAAGAACACTTCGCCCAGGTGCGTGCCATCGCCGACCGTCGTGAAGGCGTGGTGCGCCTGCTCAGCCAGCACGAAGCCGCCGCCGCCACCGTGGAATCCACCCGATCCGAGGTGGAGCGTCTTTCCCAAACTGTTGAGCACCACCAGGAGGCCGTGGACGCTGCGGCCGAAGAGCTGGAACTGGCATCGGAGACCTCCATGGAGGCAAAGACTTCAGGTTCTGACCTTGCCGACCAGCTGGAACGCGCCGAACGGGAAGCCGCCACCGCCGAGACCCGCGCAGACGAGCTGCGGGCCCGGCAGCTGGGTCTGGAGCGCGAAGTGGCCACCCTGCGCGCCACCATCAGCGCGTGGAATGACCAGATGCGCCCCACCGACGGTGCCGAGGTGGTCACCCGCGTGGCCCAGGAGCAAGATGCGCAGGCCACTGCTCTGGCTGAGGTCATCGTCGCCCGCGAGGGGTGGGGCACCGCCCTGTCCGCCGCGCTAGGTGAGGCCGCCGCAGGCATGGTGATCGGTGATTCCGATTCCCCCAATTCTTCTATTTCCGACGCCATACTCCGCGCCCTCAGCACCGAATCCCAAGGCCGCGCGGTGCTGCTCGAAGGGGGAAGCACGAAGGGCTGGCGCTTGGACACAGCTCCGGCTCACGGACAGTGGTTGCTGGATCTCGTGGACGCACCAGAGGCCATCGGCGGCGCGCTGAGCTCGTTGCTGGTGGATGTGGTTGCCGCGGACGACGCGACACAAGCTCGCAAGGTGGTGAGCGAAGATCCGCGCCTGCGTGCCGTCACCAAGGACGGGATGATCTTCGGCGCCGGATGGGCGGCCGCAGGTACCGGAGGCACGACTGCCGTGGAGCTGGCGGAGCGTGTGCACGAGGCGGAGCGTGGCGTCGAAATGAAGGAAAAGGAACTCGCGGACCTGCACGCGGCACTCGACGGTGCCTTGGAGGCGGCCTCCGAACGCAGAACCGCAGCTGCCAGTGCGCGTGCGGCGATGCAGGCGCACAAGGCCACGTTGGAAGGCAAGCAGCGCCACGCGGCGGCCACACAGAAGGCGTTTGAGGCGGCCAGCCGGCAGCTGCAGCGCGCAACGGCCGAATCCGAGGCTGCACAACAGCGTCTGGATAAGGCCGAGGAACAGGTCGCGGAGTTGGCTGATCGTGTGGCACGCATCGACGACGAGGGGGAGGAGCAGGAGCCCTCGACGCACGAGAAGGATGCGGCTGCGCAGGCGCTGTCCCAGGTTAAGGCGCTAGAAATGGAAACTCGCCTGGCCCTGCGCACCGCCGAGGAGCGCGCCGGTGCCACTCGCGGCCGGGCTGAGGGACTGCGGAGGCAGGCCCGCCAGGAACAGGCAGCGCGCGAGCAGTTTGAGAAGACGCAGCAACGGCGCATAGCAGCACAACAGACCGCGGCAGCCGTGCTAGAGCAGGCCCAGCGCGTAGGCCACCGCATCGAGGACGCTCTGCACCGAGCGGAGGAAGCCCGCCAGGCCACCGATGCGCAGCACAAGCAGTGGCAGACCACGATGAGCCAGCAAAAGGACAAGGTCTCCGCATTGTCTGTGCAGCTCGGACGGCTGACGGACTCCGCGCACCAAGCAGAGCTGGCCCGCAGTCAAGCTCAACTCAAGATTGAACAAGCGCTGGATAACGCGATGGAGCAGCTCAGCATGACCGCCGAGCAGCTATTCGCCGAGGAGCTGCCGGAGGACTTTGATGCCACCGAGACGCGCGCGGAGCTGAAGAAGGCGGAAAAGGCGCTGAACTCGCTGGGTAAGGTCAACCCGCTGGCGCTGGAGGAATACAAGGCGCTGGAAGAGCGCTACTCGTTCCTGGCACAGCAGCTGGACGACGTGGAGCGAGCCCGCGAGGACCTGCAAGACGTGATCAAGGACGTGGATAACACCATCCTCACGCTGTTCACGGAAGCCTGGAAGGACGTGGAAGCGGAGTTCCCGAAGGTCTTCAACACCCTGTTCCCAGGCGGTGCCGGGCGCCTAGTGCTCACGGAACCGGAAGACATGCTCACCACCGGCATCGAGGTGGAAGCGCGCCCACCGGGTAAGAAGGTCAAGCGTCTGACGCTGCTTTCCGGTGGCGAGAAGTCCCTGACGGCGCTGGCCATGCTGGTGGCCATCTTCCGCGCGCGCCCATCGCCTTTCTACGTCATGGACGAGGTGGAAGCTGCGCTGGATGACGTGAACCTGCGCCGCCTCATCGCGCTGTTTGAGGAGCTACGTAAGGATTCGCAGCTGATCGTCATCACGCACCAAAAGCCCACGATGGACGTGGCTAACGTGCTCTACGGCGTGACGATGCGCGGCGATGGAATCACTCGCGTGATCTCGCAGAGGATGCAGCCGGCGGGCGCCTAGCGCGTGCAAAATCTCACAGCGTAGGATTGTCCGCGTGACTGACAGCCCCATCGCAGACGTGAATGACACACTCCTACCCTGGGCTTCCACAGCGGAAGCAGCGTTAGCCGCCCGGCTTCACGATGTGGAGCTCTTTGTGGATCTTGATATCGCTGGTGACCAGCTGGAACGCTATTCTCGATTCTTCGGTACCTTCCTCTCCCGTCAGCTGGCTGCGGGGGCGGATCCGGCGGCGCTGTTGGCAGCTTGCCCGGCTTTGACCGCAACTGCGCTGATCACGCGCGCGGCTCGTTTCAACCGTGTGGGCGAGCTGCCTCGCGAGTTCTGGGCAGGGCTGGGTCTGGAGCCTACGGACGAGCGCTTGACCTGCGTTGAAGGCCGTTTTGCGGAGATTCTTTCGGCGGCTGGCTTGGATCCATTCGATGAGGCCGTGGGCGGTCCGGATGGAGAGAACGGTCGCCTGTTCTTGCACGTGGGGCTGGCCACGGACTGGATCCCGGAGGTGGTTGAGGCCTTTGATTCTCGACGCCAAGACGCAACCGCAGTAGACGATACCGAACAGGAAGCCGCCGCAGTGGTGCAGCAACTCGCAGGGGGCGAGTTGCAGGCCGGTCCGCTGTGCACGCTCAAGCCGCAGATTGCGCAGCGTCTATTCACGCCTTTGGTGCAGGTGATCCGCCATGCGGAAGCACACCCGGAGACGTGGGAATACACTCTGCCAGCGGTAAAACTTCCTCGGTTGATCTTGGAAGACGTGATCGAGGAGCTGCGCGAGCGCCCGGTGGGCACCGAGGATCGGCGTTACGCCGTGGGCGTGGCTCACCGTGAGGACCAACCGCGGCTGCGGTTGGATGTGGATCGCAATCGTGTGGTGCTGCGCTTGCCTGCGCAGAGCTTGCCCTCCGTGGAGGAAGAACCTGCCGCAGAGATCCGCTGGCGCGTGGATACCGACGGGCGCCCGCATGCATTCCGCACGGGCCGCTCCGAGCACCTGGGCGGTTCCGATTCTGAGGTGGTGGATCTGCCGATTCGCCGCCCGCTGCGCGAGTTGCACGTGCACAGCATGACTCACGGCGAGCACTGGACATTGCCGGTGATCAACCGGCCGGAGCCCGCGCTGATCTTCTCTGTCCGTGGCGCGGAGCTCACGGAGCTGGACACGCTTCATCGCGTCTCGGTGATCGTTGTGTGCCCGGAGGATACGACTGCGGTGGATCCGGTTCAGGATCGTTCGATCCCCGTGGTGTGGGAGAGGCCCATGAAGCTATGGGATGGCTGGGTGATCCGTCGCCTGGACCTCTCGGATGCGCTGAGCCTGCACATCGAGCGTTCGGGGGAGCGACGTCCGTCTATGGACACGATGCGCGCCGTGGATCCGCGTCAACGCGTGCTGTTCGTGGAGCCGGATCAGCCGGAGCCGTCGATCGAGACTGCCAGTGGCAAGCCCATATTCTCTGAGAGCTTGCGTGTGGAGTTCCCGCCGACGATCTCCGGCGATACCGAACTGTGGCACGTATCCGTGTCCGCTTACGCAGGCCCCGGCGTGCCCGGCGAGGCGGTCTCTGAGGAGGAGCCCCTGGAGGTCTCCGCCGAAGGTGGAGTCTTTGATGTCTTCGATCCCGAGGCCTATGACAGCCCGTGGGTCGGCGAGTACTTGGTGCGCTTGCGCGGTCCGCGCTACGAGAGCTTCCGCCACGAGTTCGCGCTGGTAGAAGGCATGAACGTGGAGGTCGAGATCGATGGCGCCTCTCCACATACTCGCCTGCCACTGACTGCCGGCTTGAGCCCCACTACAGTCCGGTTGCGATCCGGAGACAAGCCGTTTGAGCGCATCGCACCGCTGCACCTGAGCCCGTCGGACCGCTTTGCCACGGCTGTGATCGAGACAGATGCCGGTGACGCTCTGCCCGTGGTAGTCAATCCACCGCGCATTCGCTTCCAGTTGCCCATGCAGGGCGAGGCACCCGTGTGGCGTACCGAAGCGCTGCGGATCGCGGCGAATTGGCTGGACCTGAACACGCGTTTCCGCGTACGCCCGGAGGCCGCCATTTCTGATGCCCGTCTGGTGGTTCGTGATCGTCACGGCTCTCCGGCACGTACCGCGAAGTTGCAGACCCAGGACAACGTCACCTGGTGGGTTAATCTGCAGGCCATTGCGCCATCCGTGCAGATCATGTCCGAGGGGTCGCTGGAGCTGGAGTTCGTGGATGCTGCTGCTGGTCGCCGAGTCAGCGTGCGCATGGCGCGGATCGTCCCTGGTTCCGAGGTCACCGTGACCTATATGGAGGATCACACCCTCGATGTCCAGTGCGATGATCCCGATCGCTTGACGGGCAAGGCGCTGTGGATCTGGCCTCTGACCGCGCCGTGGGAGCCAGCCCGCAGCGTCAAGATCGGAGCACCCCTGCCTGCAGAACTTCGCGACGCCGGCCCTTTGGCCGTCCAACTGTTCTCCACGGATCGTTTCAATTTCCTGCGCGCCCCCGAGTTCCCCGGCAGCCGAGCCGTGCGGGTGGATCACCCTGGTTTCTTCGGTGGATCTCTGGTCGACCCCGCCTCACCTTACACTCAGCTCTCTGCCTTCCTGGCGGGCGAGACCGACCAGCTGCCGCAGGACACAGAGATCCTCCCGACGCTGTGGGATGTGCTCGCCGGTGGTCTTAAACACCGTGTCAGCGCGGAGGCGGGTTCTCCGGTCATGGGCGATCTCCACGCCAAGCTCCGCGAGGCCCTATCCGTCAATCCTGCGGCGTCCATGCATGCGATGAGTACCTCGCTGGTGCCTGCCAGCGACCGCCCCGCGCAGTTCATTTCCTCCGGGTTGGTGCAGGGCAAGGTGGCGTCGGAGAATACCGACGGTGAGAGCCACGACAAGACACGACGCGGCGATGCGCCCTGGATCGCGGCGCTGGAGGTCCTCAGCGACCTTTTCACCGAAGAAGATGACACGGCGCACGCCAAAGCGTTGCGCACGGAGCTGGCTGAGATCGCCGGTCACACACTGGTGGAGACGATGGACACGGGTCGCGACCGCACGCTGGAGACGGCGTGTATCGATGCCACGACCGTGCAGATCGCCCATCTGGATCCGGCGCAGCAGAAGGCCGTGCTGGACTCGTTCTTCAATGGAGCGGGAGTGGTCCCGGGTGCGCTGAGCGAGGAAAATACGCGTCTGATCAGTGTGTTCGAGACGTTCACGCAGCGCGAGCAGCTTAGCGAGTTGCTGGGCGACCCGGAGCTGATGACCACCGCGGTGAAGATTCTGCGCAAGGTCAAGAGCTCCAACCGCCAGCTGTACTTGTCCGCGCGCGTGCGCTTCGAGCGACTCGACGGCGTGGACACGGACGATCCCGCCAACCGGTGGGCGCTGGTGCCGGTCCTGTCGATGATGTTCGCGCTGGCTGCCCGCATGTACGCCCACGGCCGATTGAGCAACCTGGGCAAGCTACCCAATGTCTACGGCGCATGGTCGGAGATGGCTCGTTTGGTGCCGGATCTGGTCACCGGGGACATCGTCAGCGCGGAGGCCATGGTACTCGGTGTGTTTGGTCCCGACGCCGAACCTGAGGAAGTCGAAGCCGAAGACTAACCCTGTAGTTAGAGCCTGCCGCGCTGGGCGACGTAGGCGAAGTCCTCGGCGATGGCGTGTCTCCACACCCCGAAATCGTGGCCTCCGGGGACCATTCAGTAGGTGGTGTCCGTGCCGGCTGTGCGGGCTTTGTTGTTGAGTGTGCTCAGGTCCTGCTGAGCAGATTTTTCGGACTTGCCTGCGACGAACCGTCCGCTGATTCCGTGGAATGTAGAAATTTTGTCATTGGTGGCGTGGTGCAGAATGTCTAGCGGGTTGCGTTGCTGGAACAGTGCTTCGCTGTCCTCGTAGAAATTCTTGACGGTGGTTTGGCGAGAGTAACTGTCATTGGGGCGCAGCTCACCGGAGTAGTCCAGGAAATTTCCGTAGCTGGTAGAGGAGTTGGTGACCACCTGGAGGGCGCGTGCCACCGTAGGAAAAGCCACCGATGGTCCACGTCTTCTGGTCTGGGTTGGGGCTGAAACGATGTATGATCGAGTCGGTCACCTCCTGGGTCAGATAGGTCATTACCTTGTCTTTTGGACTGTCCGTGCACACGGGATTGGCGGCGACGTCTCCGGTGGCATCGATGGCTACCACGATCGGGATAATGCCGTTATTTGTGGCCTGGTAGTTGTCCACCACATTGGCTAGGCCGCCTTCCCTCGAACCACTGTGTGGGTCCACCGGGGGATCCATTCATCAGGGTGAGCACTGGAAGCTGGGGGGCGGGGTGTGGAGAACCCGGCCGGAGGGAGGCAAACTTATGCATTGCGAGCTTGGAATCCGGAGTGCGGTGTGGGCACCGGCATGCTGACCCGAGTGCTCTTTGCGGGAAATTTGCAGATTGGAGCATTCCTGCAGTGCGCAGTTTATTCCATTCCGCCAGCGAAATGGAAGCGGGCTGTTGATCGGGTTCGGGGATCTGCTCCGCAGACGCTTGGTTGTAATGACTGATGGGGAAGAATGAATCGGAGTCCGGGTACAAGTTGCAGGATTGATTAGCTACCAACAACCCGGCGGCAAGGTTGACGATCAGAGTCAGCAGGCTGACAAGTGAGCGCCAGCTGAAAAACTTGCGAACGAGCACGCGGAAGGAAATTAAAACACTGCTGAGGCCTACAGATGAGGCAGCAAACGAGGCGGGGCGTAACTCGCTGGCGGGAGTTTGCGCCAGCCGCAGAGCGGCGCCAACTGCGACACCCGTGAGTACCAGGGAAATCCCGCAGGTGAACAGTGCTGATCGTGTGCGGGTACGAGAAGGCACAAGCGCGATGAGTGCAGCGAATGTCAGCAGAAGGAGAGCCCAGGCGATAACCATGGGGATCGTTCCGGTGAGGGGAAGCGATCGCAGGGAGTCGATCATGCTCAGTAGTGGTAGACCGGTGGTCTGAGCCCACCAATACCAACTTTGGTTTACTGGTAGTCATGGAACTTTCACTGCTCACGTGGATCATCATTGGCGTCGTCCTTGTTGTGATCATCGCCATTTTGCTCATCGTCTTCGGGCTGCGAAGGAATAAGGCCAAGCAGGTTTCCTTCGAGAAGAAGGAGGAGATCGAGAAGCCGAAGCCATCGTCTGGCAATTACCAGGCGCAAAGCGGCTTCAATTTCACCTCTGGAGGTGCCACGAAGGAAGCTGCTCAGGAAGGCACGGACGAGGGACAGACCACCATCGGTGGAGTACGGATTAACCGTCCGGCAGATTCCCTCCGGCAGCCGGAGGCGCGGCCAGAACCAAAGCGGGCGAAACCCAAGCAGCCTGAGCCTGCCAAGGAAGAAGCTCCCGCACCAGCCAAGCCGGTAGAGAAGCCGCAGACTCCGGAGCCAAAGACGCCAGAGCCAGCGCAGTCAGACAAGTCTGAGCCAAAGCAAGCTGAGCCAGAAAAGAAACCGGGGAAGGACTCAGAAGAGAAGCCGGAGCAGAAGGCCGATTCCGCGCCAATCGTGCCACCCGTGGCCGCACCACCCGTGACTGCACCTCCTGTAGCGGACAAGGCCCAGGACAAGCCAGAGGCTGAAGAGGCCGAGGTTGGCGTCGAAAAGGAACAAGAGCAACCCGAACAGCCCTCCGAGACCCCGGAAGACCAGCTCAACGATGCCGCTGTCGCTCGGGCGGAAGAGCAGAGCCAACAGGTTGAACAGGCCACTACCCCGGAGACAATCCAGGAAGAACAGCCGACTGCGGACCCGGCGGATGACATTGCTCCCGTGGATGGACGCATGGGCAAGCTGCGTTCGCGCATGGCAAAGTCCCAGAATGTCATCGGCAAGGGGGTGCTGGGAATTTTGTCCGCTGGCGACCTCGACGAAGATGCGTGGGAGGAGATCGAGGACACGCTGCTGATGGCAGACCTTGGCACCAAGACCACACTGGCGGTGGTCGATGACCTCCGCGGAAGGATCGCTACGCAGGGTGTTTCCAGCGAGGCAGAGGCCCGTGCGATGCTGCGCGCTGCGCTGATCGATGCGTGCAAGCCGCAGATGGATCGCTCCATCAAGGCCATGCCGTATGAGGGCAAGCCCGCCGTGATCATGGTAGTGGGCGTGAACGGAACGGGTAAGACCACCACCACCGGCAAGCTCTCCCGTGTGTTGATCGGCATGGGCCACTCCGTGACGCTGGGCGCGGCGGATACCTTCCGCGCGGCAGCAGCAGATCAGCTGGAGACGTGGGGTCGGCGAGTCGGCGCCAAGACTGTCCGCGGTGATGAGGGGGCGGATCCTGCATCCGTCGCTTTCGATGCCGTGTCCAAGGGCATCGAGGATTCTTCGGACGTCGTGTTGATCGATACCGCAGGACGTTTGCACACCTCCGTGGGTCTGATGGATCAGCTGGGCAAGGTCAAGCGTGTCGTGGAAAAGCGGGCGAAGGTTGACGAAGTGCTGCTGGTACTGGATGCGACCGTGGGACAAAACGGCCTGACCCAGGCGCGCGTGTTCCGCGAGGTTGTGGACATCACTGGCGTGGTGCTCACCAAGTTGGACGGCACTGCCAAGGGCGGCATTGTCTTCCAGGTCCAGGAAGAGCTGGGCGTACCGGTGAAGTTGGTGGGTCTCGGCGAGGGCGAGGATCACCTGGCTCCGTTTGAGGTGGAGAGTTTTGTCGACGCCCTGCTCGGGTAAATTCCGCCGCCGCTAGCTGGCCGTTGGGAAACATTGCGGAAACATTTCGGGCTTCCGTTCACGAGGTTGTAAAAAAATAACCGAGTAATGGACACATCGGCTGTCTTAGATAGCTAATGACAGAAGTGTTGTCCCGAGAAAGAGATTGACCAATGACCCCTGACCAGCTCGCCGCCACCAGCGGTAATGCCTCGTGGATGCTCATGAGTGCCGCCCTGGTGCTCCTGATGACCCCCGCACTTGCCTTGTTCTACGGAGGCATGTCCCGCCAGAAGTCCGCCATCAACATGATGATGATGTCCTTCGGCTCGCTCGGAGTGGTCGGGGTTGTCTACATCCTGTGGGGCTGGTCGATGTCCTACGGAACCCAATCGTGGCTGGGATTGTTCTCTAACCCATTTGAGTTCTTCGGCCTGGAAAATGCCATCACCGATGAGGCGGGCAATTACATCGAGGGTGCGGCTGGGTACGCCAATGTGATTGATATCTGCTTCCAGGTCACCTTCGCTGCGATCGCCGTGGCCATCATCTCTGGTTCTTTGGCTAACCGAGTGAAGTTCAAGACGTGGCTGTTGTTCACCGCATTGTGGGTCACCTTTGCGTATTTCCCGATGGCACACATGGTGTGGGGTGGCGGACTGCTGAGCCACGCGGAAGATTCCATCGCTTCCTGGATGTTCGGCACCATCGATGAGGCGGGCGAGACTGTCGCCGCAATTGCACCGATCGACTTCGCTGGTGGCACCGTGGTGCACATCAACGCCGGTATTGCAGGTCTAATCTTGGCACTGATCATCGGCCATTCCCGTGGCTTCATGGAAGAAGAGACCAAGCCGCATAACTTGCCGCTGGTGATGTTGGGCGCGGCACTGCTGTGGTTTGGTTGGTTCGGATTCAACGGTGGCTCTGCCTTTGCTGCTGATGGTCTGGCCGGTTTGGCATGGATCAACACCACCGCTGCTGCGTGCGCCGCGATGCTCGGGTGGTTGCTGGTCGAGCGTGTGCGTGATCACCGGACGACGTCACTGGGTGCCGCCTCTGGTGTGGTGGCTGGGTTGGTGACCATCACCCCGGCTGCTGGCACGTTTACGCCGCTAACCTCGCTGATTGCCGGGCTCATCGGCGGCATTCTGGCTGCCTACGGCGTGGGCTTGAAGTTCCGTTTCCGTTTCGATGATTCCCTCGACGTGGTGGGTCTGCACTTGGTGGCAGGACTGTGGGGAACGATCGCCTGTGGCCTGTTTGCCAAGGATATCGGACTGTTCACGGGTGGTGGCTCTGATGGCTTCAAGCTGTTGGCCGTGCAGATTGTCATCGTGCTGTTCGCCGCGCTGTGGTGTGCCGTGGTCACCTTGATCATCGGATTGGCGCTGAAGTACACGATGGGATGGCGCATCAAGGGCATCCACGAGGAAGCCGGTATTGATAATGCGCTGCACCGTGAGACCGCCTATCACTACGAGAACGAATAGTGGCGTGCGCTAATTACCGCGCTGGAAAGCAGTGGTTGTTGAGCTCCCCTGTAAGGTAGGGGAGTTAGACATTGGCTCTGGCGGTGACCACATTCCCGCCGAGCACCACAAAGTGCCTGTTTGAGCAGGAACGAGACGCGAAGAAGGAGACAGACACAGCGTGTTTGAGTCGCTTTCAGATCGCCTTTCCGGCGCCCTCCAAGGGCTCCGCAGCAAGGGTCGGTTAACCGAGCAGGATATTAATGCCACAGCCCGCGAGATCCGCTTGGCGTTGCTGGAGGCTGACGTCTCCCTGACTGTTGTCCGTGGCTTCATTAGCCGCATCAAGGAACGTGCGGCGGGCTCTGAAGTTTCCGAGGCCCTGAACCCTGCTCAGCAGGTCGTCAAGATCGTCAACGAGGAGCTCATCCAGATTCTCGGCGGCGAAACCCGCCGTTTGAATCTGGCGAAGAACCCACCGACCGTCATCATGCTGGCTGGTCTCCAGGGTGCGGGTAAGACCACCCTGGCCGGAAAGCTCTCCAAGCACTTGGCAGGGCAGGGCCACACCCCGATGCTGGTGGCCTGTGACTTACAGCGACCTGGTGCAGTCCAGCAGCTGCAGATCGTGGGTGAGCGCGCAGGCGTTCCTACTTTCGCTCCGGATCCCGGTACCTCGATGGATTCGCTGGAGCACCAAATGGGCACCAGCCATGGCGACCCTGTCCAGGTCGCCCAGTCCGGTATCGAAGAAGCCAAGCGCTCTCAGCATGACATCGTGATCATCGATACCGCGGGCCGATTGGGTATCGACGAAGAACTCATGACCCAGGCCCGCAACATCCGCGATGCTGTCCAGCCTGACGAGGTCCTGTTCGTCATCGATTCCATGATCGGTCAGGATGCGGTGACCACCGCCGAGGCCTTCCGTGACGGCGTGGACTTCACCGGCGTGGTGCTCACCAAGCTCGATGGCGATGCCCGCGGCGGTGCAGCGCTGTCCATCCGTGAGGTCACCGGCAAGCCGATCATGTTCGCCTCTACCGGCGAGAAGCTGGAAGATTTCGATGTCTTCCACCCTGATCGCATGGCCAACCGCATCTTGGGCATGGGCGACATGCTCACTCTGATTGAGCAGGCCGAAAAGGTCTTTGATCAGGACCAGGCGGAGTCCTCCGCTATGCGCATGGCCTCTGGCGAGTTGACGCTGGAGGACTTCCTTGAGCAGATGATGATGATTCGCCGCATGGGCCCGTTGGGCAACATCTTGAAGATGATGCCGGGCGGTTCTCAGATGTCCAAGATGGCGGACATGGTCGATGAAAAGCAGCTCGACCGCATCCAGGCGATCATCCGCGGCATGACCCCGGGCGAGCGTCAGGATCCCAAGATCCTCAACGCTTCCCGGCGTAAGCGCATCGCCAACGGTTCCGGCGTAGAGGTTGCGGACGTCAACCAGCTGGTGGAGCGCTTCTTCGAGGCGAAGAAGATGATGGGCAAGATGGCCGGCCAGTTCGGCATGGGCGGTGGCTCGGCGACGAAGAAGCAGAAGAACCACCGCAAGGGCAAGAAGGGCAAGAAGGGCAAGAACGCTAAGCGTCGTGGCCCAACTCAGCCGAAGATGCCTCCAGGAATGGGCGGCATGCCGGGAATGCCCGGGATGCCCGGTGGTGGCGGAATGCCGGATATGGCCGAGCTGCAGAAGATGCAGGAGCAGATGCCCCCTGGATTCGAGAACATCGATCTATCCAAGATGGGCTTCGGCAAAAAGGGCAGGTAGCTCCAGGTAGTTCACTGATACTTGGAGGAACTTGACCTGAGTTCGACTCCAACCCTTTAACTTAGACGGCTCGTGTTTCGTTCCCAAAGGATTGCTTTGTGGCTGCGACACGAGCCGTTATTAATGCGAGCAGAATCAAGGGAATGGTGAAGAGAAAAATTCCTGGCCAGGGTGCGGGAATGCTGTGATTCCACAAGAGTGATCCCACCCAAACAATGACCGCAACTAGCGCAATGCCACTAAGCATTGTTGCGAATACACCTTTGGCTCCGTAACTGCGCTTGATTGCGCCTATACCGGCTCTTCGCGTTTCGGAGTGCGTAGGTGAGCCCAGGGTGGAGTTCGGGGTGGCA
>NZ_JADGIT010000008.1:0-95175 GCF_015233855.1 Corynebacterium sp. ED61
AAGGAATAATGGAAATCAAGGCACATGCCTAGGAACAAAACCTAGGGCACTTCAGCCATGACACCGATATTCTCTGCGTAAGTAGTGGTACCGGAACCGCCGAACCCACCAGCAAACATCGTGGATGCGCCGTCTGCCATCAATGCTCGTCCAGCAAGGTCATCCAAGTTCCGCCCTGTCATGGTGGATACAGCCTTCACGTGACCGATGTTTTCTGCCAACAAAACCACCACTACCGGCAAGGTCACAGCCACCGCAGCTAGATGGAACTCGGGAGTAGCAAAGTGTGGCAGCCCCACCCAGCTCGCAGCGTTCACAGACTCCTTGGACTCCGCCGAAATTCCACCTGCCATGAATGCAAATGCCCAGCCCACAATCACTCCGAGCAGAATACTCAGCCGTCCAACCATCCCGCGGCCCATCACGGTGAACAGCACGATCGCCAACGTAGTCACAAAGGCAATCAGTGGCTGGGCTTCAAAGTTGTCGATCGCTGTCGGAGCCAAGTTCAGACCGATCAACGCGACGATCGCTCCGGTCACCACGGGCGGCATGATGGCGTCGATAACACGAGAACCCGCCCAGTGAGTCACCGCACCAATGAGGAACAACAGCAACCCGGCTGCAACAATGCCTCCGAGCTGCGCGGCGAAACCGTGCGCTTGTGACGCCGAAAGCGGGGCGATGAACGCGAAGGAACTGCCCAAATAGGACGGGAGTCGGTTCCGGGTGACCAACAGAAACAGGATTGTTCCCACGCCAGAGAACAGCAGCGTGGTGTTCACGGGAAACCCGGTCAACGTAGGAACCAGCAGCGTGGCGCCAAACATGGCCACCACGTGCTGCATTCCGATGCCAATGGTTCGGCCCCACGAAAGTCGCTGCTCGGGCGTCACCACACTGCCCGGACGGATCGTGCGGCCATCACCGTGGAGTTCCCATCCAAAGAATCTGCCACGGGTACTTGCTGGAGTTGTTCCTGTCTCGACAGGTTTTTGCGGAGTGCTCACGCGGAGCAATTATTCCGTATCAGGGTCCGTATCTACCAAAAACTCTTTCAGCTCTCCGGCCAGCGACGCAGGCAGGCGCACCTCAATGAGCGTGCCGGCATCGTCGTAATCCTCACTGAGCACCGTGCCCAGCTCGTGCACACGTGCCACAACATCCCCGCGGGTGAACGGAACGCGCAGGTGAACATGCGCATCCAAACTATTCAGGAACAGCTCTAGCCGAGTCTCCAGTTCCTCGATGCCCTCGCCAGTGTGGGCTGAGACAAACACCACGTCATCGAGACGGTGACGCAGCTCCGCAAGCACCAATGGATCCGTGGCATCGATCTTGTTGACCACCAGGATTTCCGGCGGCGCAGGGCGTCCCGTCTCCTCCACGATGTCCCCAATGACCTTGTTCACGGCAACAATCTGCTCCAAGGGGAAGGGATCAGAGCCATCCACCACGTGCAGCACCACGTCCGCAGCCAGCACTTCCTCCAACGTGGAGCGGAATGCCTCCACCAACTGTGTGGGTAGGTGACGAACAAACCCCACGGTGTCGGTGAAGACCACCGCCCGGCCGTCGCGCAGATTCGCCCGGCGAGTAGTGGGATCCAGCGTGGCGAACAGGGCGTCTTCCACCAACACGCCAGCGCCTGTCAAAGAGTTAATTAGCGAAGATTTTCCTGCATTGGTGTAGCCCGCGATGGCCACCTGTGGAATCGCCGCGGCATCGCGCCGTTCGCGCTTGATCTCGCGGGAGGTTTTCATCCCCGCAATCTCCTTGCGCAGCTTGGCCATGTCCATCCGCAGACGTCGACGGTCTGCCTCGATCTTCGTCTCACCGGGACCACGCAAACCCACGCCGCCGTTGGAGCCTGCTCGTCCACCAGCCTGGCGAGACAACGCGCCGCCCCAACCACGCACTCGAGTGATCAGGTACTCCATCTGGGCAAGCGCGACCTGCGCCTTACCTTCCTTGGACTTCGCATGCTGAGCGAAAATGTCCAGGATTAGCATGGTGCGGTCAATCACCTTGACGTCCAAGGCCTTTTCAAGCGCGATCATCTGGCCAGGTGACAGCTCACCATCGCAGATCACGGTGTCCGCACCGGATTCCATCACGATGGTCTTGAGTTCGTTGACCTTTCCGCTACCGATGTAGGTGCCGGAATCTGGCTTGTCTCGCTTTTGGTAGAGCATGTCCACGATGTCCGAGCCCGCGGTTTCCGCCAGCGCTCTCAGCTCTGCCAATCGGGCTTCGATCTGGGCTACCGTGCCCTCGGTCCACACGCCTACAAGGACCACTTTCTCCAGGCGGAGTTTGCGGTACTCGACGTCGTAACCGTCTGATTGTTCGTCGGTGTACGTGTTGACGCCTCGTGTGAGTCGACGCAAACTCGAGCGCTGCTCGAGATCAAGTTCACCGACGGTGGGCGTGGCGCTAGAGCCAGAGGTTTCGTTGAATTCGAGATCAGGAAAATTTTCTGTCATTGCCTTTCCATCTAACACGTTCACCTGCGGAAAAGTAAACTTCTTGGGCTAAGCGTTATGGTGGATGAATGATTCCAGAACTGCGCAGCGTTGGCCTTGATTTCCCCCGGTGGCAGGATGCTTTAGAAGCCGCTTATTCCACCGGTCAGCTCAGCGTAACGGGTGAGATTCGCGATGGACAGGTGTTGCAGTTTGACGACCCTTCCGGCTCTCGGCTCGTCATCCTGACTGCACCTCCGTATGGGTCTTTTGCCAGCTATGTGGGCGGCCCTCAGGCATCAGCCCACTTGAGCATGGTTAATGACATCATCGGCGTGATCGACGTGGTGGAGGACTCTCCATTCCTGCAGGTCTCCGGCCGGCAGGCTCCCACGATTGCCTCGGTCACGGCGACGGTAGCTCAAGGCCCGATGCTCGCGGAGGCCGAGCCACTGGAATACCAACCAATGAACATTGCGGCTCTAGCTACCGACGTGAAGATTTACGCCAATGCATCCGAGTTTGCTGCGGATGGCGGGGACAGGGTCGGCACCGTTGATTCTTCAGGATTAGCCGAGATCAACAGTGGTTCCACTGCTCCTCACGCTGCAGCTCGGATCGCGGTGGAAACCAGTGATATTGCCCTGCACGTCTCCGAGCTCACTGGGCAGAAATTCTGGGTGGCCTCCGTGCATACTCCGTTTGACTTCTCTGTGGTTCTGCCCGCTGATGCCTTGGAAGCGGAGGTGGATGCCGTGGGACACACCAAGGCTCTAGGAACCCTCATCCTGGCGGGCACCGTTCAATTCACGTGCAGCACAATCGAGGCGTCCTCGTGTTCCACGGGCGGCGGTTGTGGCTCCGGTAACTGCGGATGTGGCGGTCACTAAGCCCCAAGGGGCATTAGCCCACCAAGGTGCCGCGAGCCACAATCTCCGATGGCCCCTTGAGAACTGAGGTGCCCTCGCCCACCGTCACTTCTACCTGCCCACCAGGAACGTTTACGAGAACAGTGCCGGTCACGGCGCCAGAATCGGCCAATGCTGCCACTGCGGCAGCGACTGTTCCGGTTCCACAGGATCGCGTCTCTCCCACGCCGCGCTCATGCACGCGCATGTGCACAGCTCCATGGGAATCAAGCGGGGTAACTACCTCCAGGTTCACACCCTGTGGGAAGAAATCGGAATCCCACGTCACGGGCTGATCGATGGGCAGCTCCTGCAATGCCTCGGCGGTTAATTGCGGAACCACAGCGGCCAGGTGGGGGTTACCCATGTCCACGGCTAGTCCGGCAAAGCGCTCGCCAGAGACTTGAACGGTAGAAAGCCCCATCACCTCTGGCTCCCCCATCTGCACGGACACCACGGCGTGCCGCTCGGTGCTTTCGTGAACAGTCACCTCCTTACGCCCTGCCCGGGTGCCGATTCCAAATGTGCCGGCATCATCAAGTTCAACCGAGCCTTCAGCCACCAGGACGTGCGCAAATACGCGCACGCCGTTGCCACACATCTCCGCAATCGAACCATCGGCATTACGGTAGTCCATGAACCACTCATCTTCACGGCAGTCCGCGGGCAGCGCCCGCAACACACCCTGCTCCATCAACGTTGTCGCCGTGGCCACGCGGATCACGCCATCGCCGCCAATTCCTGCCCGACGGTCAGCCAGAGCACGCACTACATCGTCCGTAAGCTCAAAACGTGCCTGCGGATCTAAGAGCACCACGAAGTCATTTTCCGTGCCATGAGCCTTGATAAACGACTGTGAAACTGGGGCGAGCGTGTGGGAATCAGACATGTCCGCTAGCTTACATCCGCCAGTTCCAACACCCGTTGGACTGCGTCTGGCTCCCATGCGTCCACCCACTGGATGCGCGGATCGCGCTTGAACCAGCTACGTTGCCTACGCGCATAGCGGCGCGTCCCTAGGTAGGTTGCCTCGATAGCCTCTTCTAAACTCATCTCCCCCGCCAGATAATCCAGTACCTGCGAGTACCCAATCGCCTGCCCTGCGGTGGAATCTCGGCGCAATCCTTGAGCTTGCAGCTGGCGCACCTCGTCCACCAGACCCGCCTCGAACATCTGCTGCACACGCACTTTCAGTCGAGGATCCAACCACTCCGCCGGTGCGTGCAAGCCAATGATGCGGCAATTCCACCGTGCCGGCCGATCCTTCGGCGGCTGTGACGCAGCAAAGGGCCTACCGGTCAGCTCAATGACCTCGAGGGCGCGGACAGTACGCCGTGGATCCCGAGACTCAATAATGCCTGCGGCCTCCGGGTCCACGGTGGCCAGATGAGTATGCAGCGCTTCCACCCCCACTCGCTCCAGCTCGCGCTCCCACCGGGCGCGCACCTCCGGATCCGTGGGCGGGAAGTCCCACTCGTCCACCACGGACTGCACGTACATCATCGAACCACCCACCAGCACTGGGCGCTTCCCACGAGACATAATTTCTTCTACTTGCCGCACCGCGAGGTTGCCGTACTCCGCAACGCTGGCCGGTTGCGTGACATCCCAGATGTCCAACAAGTGGTGTGGAATACCTTCACGCTCTGCTTCGGTGAGCTTGGCCGTGCCAATGTCCATGCCCGCGTACAGCTGCATCGAGTCGATGTTCACGATCTCGCCATCACTGGACTTTGCCACCGCTACGGAGGCCGCGGACTTCCCCGACCCGGTGGGTCCCACGATGGCGATGGGCCGAATGGTGGACCTCCCGCGTTGTTCAGACATACTCCTCAGTGTAATTCACCTTCCTCTGGTCACTGCGCTTCACCAGCGATTTCGAAGCAATACAGTCCAGCGATCCGCCCGCTCTGTCATAATTGCGCAATGGCCCCTTTTGCTAGGGCACCAGCTTTCGCAACCGCGTCGCGCGGTAACCCACTTCCTCTCCTGAAGGAGCACCGACAGATGAACGCCCCCACTAATCCTTCGTCCGCACCCAAGCCAGGTCCAAAGCCAGGCGCCAAGCCCGGCCCTCGCCCCGGTGCGACGAACAGCGGCAAGGCAGCGGTGACGTCCCCCGTCAGTGCGACTCCTTCCGTGCCAACCAAGCGCCCAGCAGATTGCGGCAGGGTCGATGCAGATGGCACCGCTTGGGTCATGGGAGTAGATGGAGCCGAGCGCCAGATTGGCCAGTTCCACGCCGGCACTCCCGAGGAAGGCTTGCAGCACTTCATCAACCGCTACGAGGATCTTGCTACCGAGGTCTCCCTGCTGGAAGCTCGCCTGAAGTCCCACCCCGACGAGGCCCAGAAGCTGCGCAAGGATGCTGCGGCCCTGCGCGAATCCCTTCCCACGGCAACCGTGATTGGTGATCTTCCGGCCCTGGATAAGCGCCTCGCCGCGTTCGCTGAGCAGTCTGAAGAGGCCGAGCAGCAGGCTGATCGAGAGAAGCAGGAGCGCCGGAAGCGTGGCGTCGAACGAAAGAAAGCCCTGGCCACCGAGGCCGAAGAGATCGGCGAGAACTCCACCGAATGGAAGGCGGCCGGCGATCGCCTGCGGGAGATCCTAGCCGAGTGGAAAACGATTCGTGGCGTGGATCGGGCCACCGACGATGCGTTGTGGAAGCGGTATTCGGCTGGTCGGGATGCTTTTTCTCGACGCCGAGGCGCTCACTTTTCCGAGTTGGATCGCAACCGCGGACTGGCAAAGCAGAAGAAGGAAGACATCGTGGAGCGCGCTGAGGCGATGCAAGACTCCACCGATTGGGGCGAGACGACTCAGGCATACAAGTCACTGATGCAGGAGTGGAAGGCAGCGGGCCGCGCTACCAAGGAGGCAGACGACCAGCTATGGGATCGCTTCCGTGCTGCGCAGGACAAGTTCTTCGACGCGAAAAAGGCCGATGCGGCGAAGAAGGATGACGAGTTTGCGGGCAATGCGGACGCCAAGCAGAAGCTGCTGGATGAGTACGGCGCCCTGATCGACCCGAGCCAGGGCATCGACAAGGCCCGCCAGCTGCTGCGAGAGTTGCAGGACAAGTGGGAAGAGATCGGCTTTGTGCCGCGTGCCCGCATTCGCGAGTTCGAGCAGAAGATCGGCGAGTTGGAACAGCGCGTGTCCGACGCTGCCGACGAGCAGTGGCGACGCACCGACCCAGAGGCACTAGCCCGCGTGGCGCAGTTCCAAGCGAAGGTAGATCAGTTCGTCGCCGAGGCCGAAGCTGCTGAGGCTAAAGGCAATCCGAACAAAGCCGCCCAGCTCCGAGAGCAGGCGGCACAGTGGCAGGAATGGGCGGACGCTGCGGCGAACGCCACCCAGGGCTAATACAAGCCCTGACTAGCCTCTAGTTATTGCGGCGGGCGCGGGCCCGTGCGCGACGGTCGTCCACGATCTCATCCGTACTAACCCGCTCCATGAGTCCCGTGCGCAGTCGCTGTTGCGCCATCCGGGATTCCTCGTTTTCGTGCGCCATCTCGCGGCGCAGGTTAGCTAGCGCCTTCTGCAACGGATTGCGGCGGAAGAGCACGAAGGTCATGGTCAAAAAGACAATCGTCATGCCCACGGCACCAATGATGAGTCCATAGCTCGGCGGCTCGCCGGTTGAGGTCACCGGTCGAGTCTGCCCCATCCAGATGGCGAATACGCTGTACCACCAGCCCACGCCGGCGAAAGCCCAGTTGAACCAGGCGACCAACCAACTGCGGCTCACGATGGTGCCCACGGTGAGCAGCACTCCGCCGATCAGTGCCAGCCAGGAGTAGATCCTCTCCGGCATGGTCGTATCGAAGCCCTCCGCCTTAGGCGTGTACAGCAGAACGTCGAAGCCAAACACTTGCCCGGAATGGGGCAAGAAGTAGCTCATCAGTACCGCAAACATTCCCAACGCCATGGGAATGAGCGCGGGTCCGTAGTCCACTTCGCGTCCGGCCCTGCGCTCTGCCGTGGCTAGGTCCCCTCCGGACTTCTTCACGTGCTGATCCAGCGTCTCGCGTGCCTTATCGGCGCGAGGGTCGTTAGGGGAAGTCGTGTGTGGGGCTGGCTGCTTCTGTTCTGACTGCTCTGGTTTAGGCATCGCAACCACATCCTTCTGATCCGCATCCGCTGGCCGCCGCGGCGGTCTCGATGTTCAACAGGTTCTTGTTCGTCGTGCGCAGTGTGGGAAGTCCCAGTCCGACGCCAACCGGCGCCGTGGTGGGAACCTGGCCTGCTGCCCAGTTGTCACCGGCCTTCGTCGTCCTATGGCTCAACACTCCGGAATCCGCGATGAGGAAGTATGGGGCGGCATCGGTAACTTCCACCTCCACGATATCCCCGGGCCGGATGCTTTCCGAAAGCAGTTTCGCCTGATCGGGGTTAGCGTGAGCGCCGGTCTCCTGTGCCTGCGGCGCCCACGCGGGCATGAAGTGGACGAGTCTGCCATCGCGGGCGCGACCGGAGATGCGGTGTGTGCGGTCGTTCTTCCGTCCACCTTGATCCTGCACCAGCAATTCCTGGACACTGCCCACCAGCTGCAGGTTGTCTTCCTTCATGATGCGATCTTGCAGCTCCACCAAGCGCTCGTAGCGCTCCTGTACCACTGCCTTAGGGATCTGCTCGTCCATCTCCGCCGCCGGAGTGCCCGGGCGCGGCGAATACTGAAAGGTGAAAGCAGAGGCAAAGCGAGCCTTCTCCACCACATCCAACGTCGCTTGGAAATCTTCCTCGGTCTCTCCCGGGAAGCCCACTATAATGTCCGTGGTGATGGCCGCGTGAGGAATCTGCTCGCGCACCTTGTCCAAAATGCCCAAGAACTTCTTCGAGCGATACGAGCGCTTCATGTCCTTGAGGACCTTGTCCGAACCAGACTGCAACGGCATGTGCAGTTGCGGGCACACGGCCGGGGTCTCCGCCATCGCCTCAATCACGTCGTCCGTGAACTCAGCAGGGTGCGGGCTCGTGAAGCGCACGCGCTCCAAGCCCTCGACCTCACCGCAGGCACGCAAAAGCTTGGCGAAGGCACCGCGGTCCCGCTCCAGGTCGGCGTCGGAAAAATTAACGCCGTAGGCGTTCACGTTCTGGCCCAACAACGTCACCTCGGAGACACCCTGCTCCACCAATGCGGAGACCTCCGCCAAAATATCGCCGGGGCGACGGTCCTGCTCCTTGCCACGCAGCGAGGGAACGATGCAGAACGTGCAGGTGTTATTGCAACCCACGGACACGGAGACCCAGCCCGCATAGGCGGACTCGCGCTTGGCCGGCAAAACGGAGGGGAACTGCTCCAAGGAATCGGCGATCTCCACCTGAGCTTCCTCATTGTGCGCAGCCCGCTGCAGCAACGTGGGCAAACTACCCAAGTTATGCGTGCCAAAGACCACATCCACCCACGGGGCCTTCTCCACCACAACCTGCTTGTCCTTCTGCGCCATGCAGCCACCCACGGCAATCTGCATGCCGGGGTGCGAATCCTTAACCCCCTTCATCATGCCGAGCGTTCCGTATAGACGATTGTCCGCATTCTCACGAACTGCACAGGTGTTGAACACCACCACATCCGGGGTCTCGCCATTTGGAACCGGCTGATAACCAGAATCTTCGAGTAATCCAGACAGGCGCTCGGAATCGTGCACGTTCATCTGACAGCCGAAGGTACGGACCTCGTACGTGCGGGAGTCATCAGGGCGAGAGGGAGAAATCATGTGCGTCACGGGGTCTGATCCTACTCACCACCGTGCCCATAAGAAACTGGCCATTTTTGAAAAGTTAACGTGGATGTAACCTAGGTCACGGTAATCTTCCTTTATGTCAGACACGCAAACTAAAACCGCAATGATCAGCTTGCGGGATGTGAACAAGCACTTCGGCGAATATCACGCCCTCCGCGACATCAACCTCAGCGTTCCTGCAGGTCAAGTGGTTGTCCTGCTTGGCCCCTCTGGTTCCGGAAAATCCACCCTGTGCCGCACCATTAATCGTCTCGAGACAATCGATTCCGGCGAGATCCATATCAATGGAGAATTACTCCCAGAAGAAGGCAAGGATCTAGCCAAGCTACGCGCAGACGTAGGCATGGTTTTTCAGTCCTTCAATTTGTTCAGCCACATGACCATTCTGGACAACGTCACGCTGGCGCCCATGAAGGTACGCAACCAATCTAAGGCACAGGCCAAGAAGCGCGCGATGGAGCTGCTGGAACGCGTGGGTATTGCTGCTCAAGCGGAGAAGTACCCGGCGCAGCTCTCCGGTGGCCAGCAACAGCGCGTAGCCATCGCCCGCGCGCTGGCGATGGATCCCAAGGTGATGCTGTTCGATGAGCCCACCTCCGCGCTGGATCCGGAAATGATCAACGAAGTGCTGGAAGTGATGGCTGACCTGGCCCGCTCCGGCATGACCATGGTCTGCGTGACCCACGAGATGGGCTTTGCCCGCAAGGTCGCCAACCGCGTGCTGTTCATGGCGGACGGCGCGATCGAGGAAGACACCACTCCGGAAAACTTCTTCGCCAATCCGGAATCCGACCGCGCCAAGGACTTCCTGGCCAAGATCCTCGACCACTAATCGCCGCACCCAGCGAGATTGAGCAAAACACCATGACATATATTCGACGCCTCACCGCCGCGGTGGTTGTGGCCCTCAGTATGGTTGCCCTGGCAGCCTGCGGCGCTAATGAAGCACGCAGTCTGCTGAGCTCCATTGAATCCGGCCGAGTGATCCTCGGCACCAAGTTCGACCAACCCGGCCTCGGTGTACGCACTCCGGAAAAGACCTTCCAGGGCGTGGACACGGACGTCTCCCGCTATGTGATCAACTACATCGCGGACAAAAAGGGATGGGCCGTCCCCGAGATGAGCTGGCGGGAAACCCCATCTTCGCAGCGTGAAACGCTGATCAACAACGGCGAGGTCGACATGATCACCGCCACCTATTCCATCAGCAAGTCCCGCCTGAATTCCGTGGACTTTGGTGGTCCCTACTTGCTGACCCACCAGGCCCTGTTGGTTCGCTCCGGCGACAAGATCCAGGGACTCGAAGACATGGATGCAGAAACCAAGCTCTGTTCTGTGACCGGCTCTACCCCGGCGCAAAAGGTCAAGGCAGCGCTGCCTGAAGTTCAGCTTCAAGAGTTCGATACGTACTCCGCCTGCGTGGAAGCACTGTCCCGCGGGAAGGTCGATGCCATGACCACAGATGCCACGATCCTCGCGGGATTCGCTGAGCAGTACCCCGGCGAGATGCGCGTGGTGGAACTGAAGAAGCCGGACGGCTCCTATTGGACCAATGAAAACTACGGCATCGGCCTGGCAAAGGGCCAGCCAGAGGCCGTGGAACTGATCAACGAAGCACTCAATGAAATGCACGATTCCGGCGAGTACGAACGAATCATCAAAAACAACCTGGGAGATGCCATTCAGCCTGGCGCCAAGCCGGACATCGGTGACCTCTCCTTCGTGAATAGTTAGGAAGGAGGCACAAGAACGATGAATGCAGAACTATGGGCAGAAATGGGCCCCGAACTGCTGCCCGCTTTCTGGACCACCATCAAGCTGACTTTCTGGTCCGCACTGGGATCCATGATCTTGGGCACCATCTTGACGGCGATGCGCGTCTCCCCCGTCGCAATCTTGCGTACTATCGCGACCTTCTACATCAACACCACGCGTAACACGCCTCTGACGTTGATCGTGCTGTTCGCATCACTGGGTTTGTACGTGAACCTAGACATCACTCTGGCGCCAGAAGGGCCAAACTTCACCACGCAGAATAACTTCAACCTCGCGGTGTTGGCCTTTGTTATCTACACTTCGTCTTTCGTGGCCGAGTCCCTACGCTCCGGCATCAACACCGTGCCTTTTGGACAGGCCGAAGCGGCCCGCTCTTTGGGCTTGACGTTCATGCAGAACTTCCGGCACATCATTTTCCCGCAGGCTTTCCGCGGCGCGATCGTTCCTTTGGGCAACACGTTGATCGCGCTGACGAAGAACACCACAATCGCCTCGGTCATCGGTGTGGCGGAAGCCAGCCTGCTCATGAAGGCCACGGTGGAGGACTATGCCGACCAGGTCTTCGTGATCTTCGGCATCATCGCTTTGGGCTTCATCATTCTCACGCTGCCGACCGGGCTCATCTTCGGCGCAGCAGGCAAGCGATTGGCGGTGAAGCGCTAATGTCTACTCGCGCTACTGTTTTATATGACGCGCCCGGTCCCAAGGGCATTCGTTTCAACCGTATTCTCACCGCAGCCACAGTGGTGGTCATCGCTGCTGTGCTTCTGTGGGCAGGCCGGATTCTTTACGCCAACGGTCAGTTCGAGGCCGGTAGGTGGACGCCGTTCCTCGAAGGCAATATGTGGACCACCTACATCCTGCCTGGCCTGTGGGGAACGGTGAAGGCGGCTGTGGTCTCCATCCTGCTTGCGCTGCTTATCGGTGCGGTATTGGGCATCGGTCGCCTGTCCGAAAACGCTCTGATCCGTGGCGTGTGCGGCGTGATCGTGGAATTCTTCCGCTCTATCCCCGTGCTTTTGCTGATGATCTTCGCCTACCAGGTCTTTGCCATTTACGGCATGGTTCCCACGAAGCATCTGGCTTTTGCCGCAGTAGTGTTTGGCCTGACCATGTACAACGGGTCGGTGATCGCGGAGATTCTGCGTTCGGGAATCCTGTCCCTACCTTCTGGTCAGGAAGAAGCTGCTAAGGCATTGGGACTCTCCCGGACTCAGACGATGATGCGCATTTTGCTGCCGCAGGCTGTGGCTGCGATGCTGCCTGCTTTGATCTCGCAGATGGTCATCGCACTGAAGGATTCTGCGTTGGGTTACCTCATTGGCTACGTGGAGATCGTCCGTTCGGGCTTGCAGTCCGCGTCCTGGTTCCGCAACTACTTCACCGCGATGATTGTGGTGGCTGTGATCATGATCCTGCTGAACTACACCTTGAGTCGCTTGGCTGAGCGTATGGAGCGTCAGCTGCGTGCTGGTCGTGCGCGCAAGAACATTGTGGCTAAGGTTCCGGCACAAAAGGGTCAGGGCATCGAGACCAAGGATCAGGCTAATGTGGATTGGCATGACCGGTCTCACCGAGACCTCCGAAGTACGTACGAATAGGAGCGCTGACCGCATTGGCTAGTTTCAAGGAACAACTCACGGGTGCACACAAGGACGCTGTGGTAGCTGACTTGGTGTCCCTGACCGAACGCACTGTAGATGCGCAGTCCGGAATTTCCGGAAAGCTTGTCCAAGGCGCGTACAAGGCTGGCAAGAAGGTGGACAGTGGGTTGCCGGAAAAGGCCATGCGCGGGCTTCTTCCCGAATTAGCTTCCGACCTGGAGCCTTTTTGGGACGAGTACGCCGGCGGCGATCGTTCTGGTTCTTTCGGAGAATTTCTCGACGCCCGCAAGGAGCAGGTCAGCTCCATTCTTCTGGAGACTGCTGACCGCCAGGCGGGGAAGGTGAACAATCCCACGATCAATAAGGTCTACTCGCCCATTCGCGGCAAGGTAGCCAAGATCGTGGAGAAGACCGTTCCCGAAATTGGCGACACGCTGGCCAAGCACGTAGAGGGCTAGCTAACTCGCGCAGTTGGCAAGATGGCTAGTCGCCTTGGATCTCTGCGATCCGCTGATCTAATGCCTGCCGTGCGGCGGCGATGCACGCTCCTTCGGGAAACCCCCGACGGGCGGGCACGCCGACTATGCGCCGCAGGCATTTTTCATACTCAGCTCGATCCGCCGGGGGATTTTTAATGCTCCCGGCTTTTTTCGTCACTAGCTGATCAATGATGTCCCGCTGGTCATCCCACGTGATGTCTTGGAGTGCATCCTCAATGAGCGAGGCTTGCACTCCTTTGCGCTGCAGTTCGCGGCGCAGCACTGCGGGAGACTTCTTTTGGTTGAGATGCCGCTGGCGCACCCACTCTGCGGCAAACCGGGAATCGTCAATCATCCCGTTTTCTATACAGCGCTGCACCACTTGATCGACTAGCTCTGAGTCAAACTCCGCATCGAGCAGCCGTCCGCGCAGCTCTTCAGCGGAGCGGTCTCGGTGGTTGAGTAAGCGGACCGCCTTGGCTTTCACAGGAGCCAGTGCCTTTTCCGTCTCTGAATCAATCAGCGGCGGTGCCTCGCCTGCCTCCCACTGCTGCAAGGCCTCTTTTAAGGCCTCGATCTTTTGCTGCTGGCTATTCCTCGTCATCATCGTCGAAGTTTGGAGACAGGTTGATTGGCTGATCGTCTGGATCCAGCGCATCCGCGCCCTCGAGAGGACTTACATCATCCTTTTGGTTCGCGTACGGACCTACCTTGAGAACCTGCATGATGCGATCCTCCAGAGTCTCCGCGAGATCCGGGTTCTGCTTGAGGAACTCACGGGCCTTCTCCTTGCCCTGTCCCAGCTGGTCGCCTTCATAGGTAAACCACGCGCCGGACTTCTTGATGATTCCCGCATCCACGCCGAGGTCGATGATGGAGCCCTCACGGGAGATGCCCTCACCGTAGAGGATGTCGAACTCAGCGATCTTAAACGGTGGAGACACCTTATTCTTGACCACCTTGATACGCGTGCGGTTACCCACCACATCCGTGCCGTCCTTCAGAGCCTGAATACGGCGAATATCGCAACGCACAGAAGCATAGAACTTCAATGCCTTACCACCGGTAGTGGTCTCCGGAGAACCGAACATCACGCCGATCTTTTCACGCAACTGGTTAATGAAGATGGCTGTAGTACCTGTTTGGTGCAGCGCGCCGGTCATCTTGCGCAGCGCCTGGCTCATCAGACGTGCTTGTAGACCAACGTGGGAATCACCCATGTCGCCGTCGATTTCTGCCTTAGGAGTCAGTGCTGCCACGGAGTCGATGACCACCACGTCGATGGCACCAGAGCGCACCAGCATGTCTGCAATCTCCAATGCCTGCTCACCCGTGTCCGGCTGAGAGACCAACAGTGCGTCCGTATCTACGCCCAAAGCCTTGGCATATTCCGGATCCAGGGCGTGCTCGGCGTCGATAAACGCAGCAATGCCACCGCCACGCTGGGCCTGTGCGATCGCATGGAGTGCCACGGTCGTCTTACCCGAAGACTCCGGACCATAAATCTCCACTACGCGCCCACGGGGAAATCCGCCGATGCCCAGTGCCACGTTAATGGCGATATTGCCCGAAGGAATCGCGCTAATGGGCGGGCGCTTGTCATCGCCCAAACGCATGATGGCGCCCTTGCCGAAGTCCTTTTCGATCTGAGCCATTGCCAGATCAAGTGCCTTGGATCGGTCTCCGGTAGGTGCGCCGGTGCTCTTCTTCTTCGGTGGCATGCTTGTCAGCTCCTTGTTGGTTTCTTTAGCGTTACCCTGTTCACTCATGCTCACGTTAGACCACGGGAGCACCGCGAAGGTTCTTAGAAAGTTCTACGCTATATCCGAGACATCAGCCTACACTATAGGAACGAGTGTTCGATATATATTTCTTCGGCGCGTCTGGTCATAGCGGAAGCCACTGATTGCTTGCGTCGAAAAAGAAGTCAAAGATCCTCCCCCAACCGCCTTTCCGCAGGCACATCGAAATCGCGACACAAGGCCAGCCAAATGTCGCGTAGCTCGACTCCCTGTTCGATAAGGGTCGAGGAACTCTCCCCAAAGCCCTCCAAGACGTGCATATCGGCGATCCAAGAACCAAAGGATCCGCCAAACTCACCTTCTACCAGCCGATCAAATTCTGCACGTCGCATAGTCCCCGACCTTACAAACCTTCGGACGTACCGCGCCATTCCGCACCCAATGTGCCCACAATTGAACGGTGTTTAAGGCCAGGGTTTAAGATGATCCGCATGCACGAAACCTCAGCTGCCACACAGCCAACTAACCAGACCGCATCCCCACGCACGCACACGGCCACCGACATTGCCTACATCGCCACCTTCGCCGCGCTCATCATCGTTCTCGGCGCGATAGCAATCCCCGTGGGCTCTGCGGGCGTGCCCATCGTTTTGCAGAACATGGGAATCTTGCTGGCATCGATGCTTCTGGGCATGTGGCGTGGCGGGCTGACCACCGCACTGTTTCTCGGCGTGGGACTCTTGGGCGTGCCAAATCTTTCCGGTTGGACACCCACCATCAGTGCACTAGCCGGACCCACCGTGGGCTACATCGTAGGCTACCTAATCTCTGCCTTTGTGGTGGGTGCCATCGCTCAGCTGGCTCCCATGCAAGCTCGCACCGGCGCCGGCGCAACGCGCTTTGCCCTCTTCGTTCTAGCCGGCCTGGCCGGTGTGTTGGTGCAGTACGCCTGCGGCACCATCGGCCTCATGTTTCGTCTCAATCTCGATCTTCCTGCCGCCATGGCCACCAACCTGCCGTTCGTTCCAGGCGATCTCCTGAAGATCGTCGCGGCCGCTGGCATCGTCACAGCTGTGGTCAAGGCTGTGCCCCACTTGCTTCCAGTGAGCCGCAGTGTCCGTCGTTGAGTTCACCGGAGCTTCCGTCGCCGCTCCGGATTCCACGATTCTACATCCCACCGACCTACGCATTACTGAACACCGCGTGGGGATCATCGGTGCCAACGGCTCGGGAAAGTCCACGCTGGCGCGCCTCATCAACGGCCTGACGCTGGCGTCTGCAGGCCGAGTCACGGTCGATGGTGTAGATCTCGCTCACCGTGCCCGTGAGGTGCGTAAGCGGGTCGGGTTCATTTTTTCCGACGCCGACAGTCAGATAGTCATGCCTACCGTCGCCGAAGACATCGCGTTTTCCCTACGGAAGCAGAAACTCTCCCGCCAACAAAAGGCGCAGAGAGTCCAGGAGGCCCTGGCCTCAGTGGGATTGGACGGGCACGAGGATCAGTCCCCTCACCTGCTCTCCGGAGGTGAAAAGCAACTGCTGGCGCTCGCCGCCATCACCGTCTTAAACCCTGCGCTCATTGTGGCCGATGAGCCCACCACGTTGCTGGATCTGGGGAATCGAATGCGTGTGCAGCGCATGTTCACAGAACTGCCCCAGCAGATGATCATCTTGACGCACGATCTAGATTTGGTACGTGATGCTGACCGCGTGATCTGCCTTGCTTCTGGCCGCGTGGTGGACGATAGCCTGCAGAGCAGTCCTGGTGAGGTGATCGATCGGTATGTTTCTCAGTTCTAAGCGCGGCCCACGTCTGACCCGGAGCACGTATATCCCGGCGGACAGTCCGATTCATCATCTACCCGCTGGCGCTAAGGCTCTGGCGGTGATCTTGGTTCTCCTGCTCACGGCTCTATTTGTGACCTCGATCCCGGTTGCCGGGTTGGTCTTGGTTCTAACGCTTGTCTTGTACGCCGTCGCACGGATCCCCTGGCGCGCTGCCTTGTTGAACCTCAGAACTCCCCTTCCGGTGCTGCTTATTCTTTGCGGATTGCTGTGGTGGAGGGTGGGTTTTGCGGTGGCGGCCCATCGTTTTCTGGTGCTTTACGCAGCGGTAGCACTGGCGATACTTCTGACGCTGACCACGCGGGTTTCGGACATGTTGGACTCCTTAGAACGCGCACTGCGTCCATTAGAGAGATTTGGCTTTCCGGTAGACAGCGTGACACTGGCGCTGTCTCTGACCATGCGGTTGATCCCACTCCAGTGGGATCTGGTGAATGAAGTCCTCGACGCGCGTAAGGCCCGCGGGGTGTCTGGATCTCCACTGGCTTTCGGTGTGCCAGTGATTGTCCGTTCGCTCCTGCGGGCCAAAGCAGTCGGTGATGCATTGATCAGCCGAGGTGTGGGCGACTAAGTCTGCACTTTCCGCGAAATTCTCAACCGCAGCCCGGCCGGAACGCGTGAAAAGTTCTAGGACTCTCCTCGCAGCTGGCGCATGCGCTCTGCCACGGCATCGTTAGCCAGGTTGCCTGCGGCAGGTTGTCCACCGGAGATGGCCTGCTGATTCTGTCCGCCCTGCACCTGGTTCTGGCCAGCGTTTGCTCCGCCGCCCATCTCTGCCCGAATCTGCTCCAAGCGGGAGTGTCCGGCCAGCTTGACGCTTGCCTGCTCCACTTCCATCATCCGGCCCTGTACGGAGTTCTGCGCCAGTTCCGCCTGACCCAACGCGTTAGCGTACCGAGACTCGATCTTCTCCCGAACCTGGTCCAGGGAAGGACCGCCGTTATTGGTCAGAGAGTCCATGGACTGCAGGGTGTCCGCCACGCGCTCCTGCATCTTTGCCTGCTCCAACTGGCTCAGCAGCTTGGTGCGCTCGGTGGTCTTCTGCTGCAGCTGCATCGCGTTGCGCTCTACGGCCTGGCGAGCCTGTGCGGCGGTCTGCAGAGCTTGGTCATGCATAACCTTCAAGTCTTCAACGGACTGCTCGGCGGTGACCAGTTGTGCGGCGAAAGCCTCGGCGGCATTTTCATACTCCGAAGCCTTCTGGTTATCGCCGTTGGCGCGAGCATCGTCAGCCAGCTGCAGTGCGTTCTTGGTACGAGCCTGCAGGCTTTCGATATCCTGCAGTTGGCGGTCGAGCTTCATCTCCAGCTGGCGCTGGTTACCGATCACGGCTGCTGCTTGCTGTGACAGTGCACGGTGCTGGCGCTGTGCTTCCTGAATGGCCTGCTCAATCTGGATCTTGGGATCCGCGTTCTCTTCGATCTTGCTATCGAACAAAGCCATAAGGTACTTCCATCCCTTAGTGAATGGATTAGCCATTGCGAGAACTCCTTAAACAGGGTGCATCCGGACAAGCCGCCGCACACTCTAGTGATTGTTGTAGATCGGGCTTGATTCTACCAGTGACAAGCCACGCACACGGGCTAGTTCCGTGCAGCTTCAGGCACGGCAGGCTGGCTGTTCATCGAGGCGGCCAGCTGTGCGGCAGCGGCATCCAGCGCCATCATGTCCGCGGCTTCCAGGATCACGGAGGCCACGGATACTCCCATCGCGTGGCAGACGCTCGCGAGCAGCTCCGAGGACACTTCCTTGCGCCCGCGCTCTAGCTCGGACAGGTAGCCGGGGCTGATGTTTGCCATCTTGGCCAGCTCCCGCAGAGTAAATCCACTCTGCGAACGGAACTCCTTCATCGTGGCACCCAATGCCTCGCGCAGCAGTGGTTCGTTGTCCGGAACGTGCAGCGCTGACGGCACGTTGGCGTGCTCGTTCCGCGATTCGGCGCCTACGGCTACCGAATTGTCTTCCCTCACCATCGTTTGTTGTGTCATCACACATCCCAACGGATAATCGCGCGGTTTTGTTCCCGCAATCCTAACCTTTCAGACCCTCGAGCAACCCCGAGAGCGCAAAATTGACCGCTAGCTGCCGAATCATCGCCCGCTGGTGCGAAATCTCCGCCTCCGTTGGATCCCCTGTGGTTGAGCTAGCGTGCTCAAGGAACGGTGGTCGGGGCATTCTTTGTGCCGACGCCAAGCCCCTGACCGACCACCCAACGTAAACCTCCCCCACGGGATGACCATCCTGGGGATCCGGGCCTGCCACTCCCGTTAGTCCAATGCCTACATCCGCTGTGCAGCGCTGCGCTGCGCCACTCGCCAATAGTTCAGCTACGTCGGGATCAATGGGTCCCTGTTGACTAAGAAGTTCCGCATTCACGTCCGCCAAAGAATGCTTGAGGTCCGTGGCATAAACCACGAGCCCGCCGCGCAAGACGTTCGAGGCTCCAGGCACGCTGGCCAACGATGCAGCACACAGGCCTGCCGTTAGCGATTCAGCAGTGGCAAGAGTCAAACCTTCTTGCCTGCATCGTTCGATCACCGCACGGGACAGCCGAGATGTCTCGTCAACCAGCTCATTCAAAGACGTAGAGACCATCAGGCAACCAGCACTTAAGCCTGTTGTTTGCGACTGTCTAAGAGATACTGCACACCGGAGACAACGGTAACGATCACCGCGGCCGCCATTACGCCATGAGCAACCCATTCCATGGGGCCTTCCACGGGAAGGATATAGAGAGTCACTGCCAGCGTCTGCAGTACAGTTTTCAGCTTTCCTCCCTTGGAGGCTGGAACCACTTGTCCCTGGCGAGCCAAAACCATTCGCCAGGCAGTAATTCCCAGTTCGCGGACCACGATGACCACCGTGACCCACCACCACAGATCGGCCAAGATATTCAGGCTGACCAGAGCGGAGATCATCAGCGCCTTATCCGCGATGGGATCTGCCAGTTTGCCGAAGTCCGTAACGACCTCGTACTTACGGGCTAAAAAGCCGTCTAGCTGATCGGTGAACATCAGCAGGATGAACGTGAGAAGCGCCCACCACCGAGAGCTCAGTGCGGAGCCTCCGTCTTCCCAACCGCCACTGGACAGGATCAGCCACAGGAACACCGGGATCAAAAGGATGCGCACGGTGGTCAACACGTTGGGCAAACTCATGCTGTACACCAGACGTCCGAACGCCGAGCGCTCAACCTGGTGTGCTGTCTGCCTAGTCATGAGTGTGAAGTGTGTCCTATTCCCTCGTGCGCGAGACGGTGCGGTGAATGTCTATTTACGACTCTAGTGCGAACTCGTAGTCTACCGAACAACTCGCCGCGTACAGGTGTGAGTTTTACTCGGAAGCCGCGCCAGCTTTCGACTCTTCTGCGGAAGCCTTTTCCGCCCGCTTCTTACCAATGGTCAGCGAAGCCACCGTGGTGATAACCAAAATGCCCACGATCACCAGCAAGGACATCTCCACCGGCACCTCTGGCACCGCAATACTCTCGCCACCATTGATGAACGGAAGATTGTTTTCATGCAGGGCGTGCAGCAACAGCTTGATACCGATAAAGCCCAGGATCAGAGACAGGCCATAGGACAGGTACACCAGCTTGTCCAACAGTCCGTCCAGCAAGAAGTAGAGCTGGCGCAGACCCAGCAATGCGAAGGCATTGGTGGTAAACACGATGTATGGCTCTTGGGTAATGCCGTAAATAGCTGGAATGGAATCCAGCGCAAACAGCAGATCCACAAAACCGATGGCCACCAGGGCAACAAACAGCGGAGTCAGGACGCGCTTGCCATTTTCCTTAAACCACAGTGCGTCGCCGTGAGTTTCTCCCTTCACAGGAATGACCTTGCGGATCAGTTTGATGATCGGCATGTCATTGGGGTCAGTCTCTTCCTTGTCTGCCACCTCATCCCACAGCAACTTCGCTGCAGTCCACAGCAGGAAGATCGCGAATAAGTAGAACACGTCGGACCAGGCCGAAATAACTGCAGCGCCCAGCAGGATGAACAGCAATCGCATAGCCAATGCGATGGCGATACCGATCAACAGCACCTTTTGCTGGTACTGACGCGGAATCTTAAAGGCACCCAAAATGAGCGCGAAAATGAACAAATTGTCCACGCTCAGTGCCTTCTCCGTCACATAGCCGGTGAAGAACTCGATGCCATGCTGATGTGGATTGCCGGGCTCACCCCAGGTCAGCCACAGGAAACCGCCGAACACGCACGCCAAGGCGATATAGAAGATGGACCAGCCTGCGGACTCCTTCATCGAAGGGTCATGCGGGGTTTTTACGTGCGAGTAGAAATCGAAAATGAAAAAGCCAGCGACCACCACAATGGTGATAGTCCACGTCAAAGCATTTACTTCCATGAAAAAAGACCTCCGGTCTCAAAGCGTTCAAAAAGGACCGGAGGTCTCCCCCACTGTGTGCGCCAGCATATTTTCAGCTTTTGTCGCTGCTGGGCATGACAGCCGACATGACCGAGTACCGCCAGCCGAAGCTGAGGTGACCGTGTTGACGGCCGATGTCGTGGAATCGGGGTACTCCCCTCCATTGCCTACAACTGTACACGGCAATGTACTTATTCCCGTATTCCCAAATCAATACTCGGCGCCGAGGGGAAAGATCCTGAGATCTAGTTCTCCTAGAAGGAACCGGTGGTCGGGCGGGCAGAGACCACCCGTGGAGAATCATGACCGGAGCCGGAGGCCTGGTCTGAGTTGGCGTCGGAAATAACACCATCCTCATCCCCTTCCGAACCGGGTTCATCGCCATCCAGATCCACGTCCTTAGGAGCATCCTCCGGATTGGCACCCTTGATCATCCAAATGATGGTCTCCAACTCATCCGGCTTAACCAGCACCTCGCGGGCCTTGGAACCCTCGGACGGGCCCACTACTCCGCGGGTTTCCATCAAGTCCATCAAGCGACCTGCCTTGGCGAAACCGATGCGGAGCTTGCGCTGCAGCATGGAGGTAGAACCGAACTGGCTGGCGACAACCAACTCCACGGCCTGGATGAGGTCTTCGAGGTCGTTGCCGATATCGGCGTCGATGTCCTTCTTCGCCTCGGCAGCCTTGTTCTCGGTGACACCTTCGGTGTAGTTCGGGTCCGCCTGATCCTTGGCAGCGTCCACCACGGCCTGAACTTCTTCATCGGTGACGAAGGCGCCCTGAATACGCCGCGGCTTGCCCGCACCCTGTGGAATGAACAGGCCATCGCCCATGCCGATCAACTTCTCCGCACCAGCCTGATCCAAGATCACGCGGGAATCCGTCAGCGAGGACGTGGCAAAGGCCAAGCGGGACGGAACGTTGGTCTTAATCAAACCAGTGACCACGTCCACAGACGGACGCTGCGTGGCCAGGACCAGGTGAATACCCGCCGCACGAGCCTTCTGCGTGATGCGCACAATCGCATCCTCAATCTCACGCGGAGCAGTCATCATCAGATCGGCCAGCTCGTCGACCACACACACGATGTAGGGGTACGGACGGTACTCGCGCTCGCTGCCCAACGGAGTGGTGATCTCGCCAGACTTGACCTTGCGGTTGAAGTCCTTGATGTGGCGCACACGGCAGCTCTTCATGTCCATGTAGCGCTGTTCCATCTCTTCCACCAGCCACGTCAGCGCGGCCGCTGCCTTCTTCGGCTGGGTGATGATCGGCGTGATCAGGTGTGGAATGCCCTCGTAGGGCGTCAGCTCCACCATCTTCGGGTCCACCAGGATCATGCGGACTTCCTCCGGAGTGGCGCGCGTCAGGATGCTGACCAGCAGCGAGTTGACGAACGCGGACTTACCGGAGCCCGTGGAACCAGCCACCAACAGGTGCGGCATCTTCTGGATCGAGTGCGCCACAAAGTCGCCTTCGATGTCCTTGCCCAGGCCCACCAGCATTGGGTCGTGATCGCCGACCACCTTGGGAGCGCTCAGCACATCGCCCAGGCGCACCATTTCACGGTCCGAGTTCGGCACCTCGATGCCCACTGCGGACTTGCCAGGTATTGGGGTCAGCAGACGCACGTTGTCCGTAGCCGCAGCGTAGGCCAGGTTGGACTGCAAGTTGGTGATCTTGGAGACCTTCACGCCCGGTCCCAGCGCGATCTCGTAGCGAGTCACTGTAGGGCCACGAGAAAAGCCGGTGACGGTGGCATCGATATTGAATTCTTCGAAGACGTCCGTGATCGCCTCGATCATCAGATCGTTTGCCTCGGAGCGCGTCTTCGGTGCTTCACCGGGAACCAACAGGTCCGTGGACGGCAGGTTGTAATCCGTCTCCGGGTCTCGTGCCGTGGTGTCTTCATTTCCGACGCCAGCTCCTGCCTGTTCCACCTCTGACTTCGGAGTAGAGGCGGGAACGGCCGAAGCATCGATGCCGGAACGGGCGATGATCGCTTGCCGCATGGCCTCGCGGGAATCGTCCACGGGATCCTTCGCTGCGGCCTTGGCTGCGGGCTTGTTGTCCACTGCCTTCTTCTTCGCTGGCGCAGGAGCAGAAGAGGCGGCCGCTACAGGAGTTGCTGCCGGTTCGTCATCTTCGAGCAGCTCCGCCGCGTCATCCAGCGGCGCGGACTTTCCCACCTTGGCGCGCGTGCTCCTGCGACTGCGAGGTGCAGCGGTCTCCGCATCAGCTGAGGCTGCCACACCAGCACGGCCTGCACGTCCTGCAGAGGTGTCCAGCACTTGGGTCTGGTCTGCTGGTTCCACCGGATAGTTGTCCATTGGGGTGGGCGCGGTTCGCGCACGGGACGGCCGCGCGGATGCAGGCGCACCGCGGGTTCGTCGAGGCGCGCGATCGTCCTCGATGGACTGCTCCAGTTCGGCATCCACATCGCCATAACGATCATCTACGTCAGCATCGTCATCCTCGGAATAGTCTCGGCGCAGTCCGAGCCATCCGGTGACCTCTCCCCACACCTGCGCAATGGTCAGTCCCGTCAGCTGCAGGGCTCCGTACACTACCGCTAGCAGCAACAGCGGTACCGCCAGGTACGGCGTGAAGCCCACGGCCATGGGGCTGCCAACCAGCTGGCCCACGAGGCCACCGGCGGCGGCCTTGCCTTCCGAGCCAGTTGGTGTGCCGGCGAAGATATGGATGATTCCCAACGTGGGTACCACGATCAGGATCGATCCCAACCACAAGCGCAGCGGGGATCGTTGAGTGGTCCATACGCCGACCATGAGGATCCAGGCGCCGAACAACAGCAGGACGGGAACCAGCAGAGAGCCAGCACCAATGAAGAACTGCAGAACGCTCGCGATGCCGTTACCCACGGCTCCGCCCACGTTGAACCACAGCGTGCTTCCCAAGATGATAGCCAGTGCGAACAGTCCCAGTGCTGCACCATCATGGCCTCCGCCTACCTCACGGTAGGAGTAGCCTTCGGCATCCTCAGTATCCATATCTGTGTCAAAGACTTCAGTAGGAGCGTCTGGGTTATCCACGAAGTCATTATCTTCGCGGAATCCGCTGGAAGCCGCCTTGCGCGTCAATCCGCCGATGCCGCGAGCCGCTCCGGAAAACACAGATCCTAAAGAACTGCCCACAGCACCGAAGGCGCTTCCGGTCCTCTCGTAGTCCGATCCAGCGTGGAAGCTGCCCGGAGATTGTCGACGTGGGGCCGGACGCGCAGACGAGTTATGACCGCCTTGGGACTTCCGACGGTTCTGGGAACCATGGGAACCACTGGGGCGGCTGGTCGTGCGGGATCGCGAACGGCTAGACACAGTCATGCCTCCACTCTAGTCGCACTAATCACATCAGTAACAGTCGCAACACGCGCCCCGACGGAGAAACTACTTACATCCGTGGGATTTTGCTCTCCCAGACCTAGATGCTGCGCCGAGAGATGCGCTTCTGCGCGCCTGGCTTATCCTCGGAGATCTCCACTTCGGCAGCGTCTTCCCTGCCGAATACCCACAGCAGCAGCTCGCCAACAGGCCCAGCGATTCGCACCTCATCGCCCTGTTTGGCACCACAAATGTGACGCTCTGGGGATGCAGCGGAACTGTCAGGGGTGGCGTCGACTGCCTCAAAAACTACCTGGACACCGTCGGCGCGCACCATGACCCGCGAGGCCTGCTGCACCACACGCCACAACTCGGCACGCATCTCGGCAGGCAGCTCTCGAGGAGCAACCCGCTCCCCTCCCCCACGGCGCACATCCTCGTGGTGAATGAAGTTTTCGGAAAGATTCACAAAGGAATCCGCCAAGCGAATGGGGTTCCACTTCGGAGGACCCTGACGGAAACCCTCCACTAGCTCCTCATAGGGGCGCTTCTCCAAGGTGCTGGTCACGCATACCAAGTGACTCTTGACGGGAGGAAGGAACATGCCGGCGGCCGCGTCCGGACGATGCTCGCGAAGGTAGAGGTGAACGGCCATATCACGGGTCTGCCAACCCTCACACAGCGTGGGGGCAGAAGGGCCCTGGGACAGCAAAAGACCCGCCAGAGCCTCGCGCTCTTGACGAGCGAAAGACTCTGAACGGGCCGAATTGGACTGGGATGCGGAAGTCATGCAACCCAGCCTAACCGCTTACTGAGCTGGCTGAGTGTCTTCCTCGTCCAGCTCTTCCACGATCTCGCTGGTCATCGGAACCACAGTTGGAACGATGAACGGCTTGCGCTTCCACTTATCGGAAATCAGCTTCCCCACGCGACGACGCAGCGCCTGAGCCATGCGGTAAGGATCATTCTCACCCTCACCAGCAAGGTCCATCATGATGTTGTCCACCAGCTCGGTGATCTCGCGCATCATGTCGCGCGCATCATCCGAGAAGCCCTTGGTCTGCACGGATGGTGCTTCCAGCGGGCGACCAGTGCGGTTGTCGATGACCACGGTGATGGACACCAGGCCACCCTCGGCCATCGCGGTGCGGTCCTCGAGGACCTCGGTATCGATATCGCCCATACGAGAGCCATCGACGTAGAGGTTACCCACGGTCATCTGACCAACGACCTTCGCATGACCGTTGACCAGGTCCACGAACACACCGTTTTGCGCGATGGGGATGTTATCGCCATTAACGCCGGTGCTGATGGCCAGATCGCGGTTAGCGCGCAGGTGACGCCACTCGCCGTGGACTGGCATCGCATTGCGCGGACGGGCAGCGTTGTACAAGAACAACAGCTCGCCGGAGTAACCGTGGCCAGAGGTGTGCACCTTGGCATCGCGGCCGGTGATCACGGTCGCGCCGATCTGGGACAGGTTGTTGATGACGCCAAACACGGCCTCTTCGTTACCTGGAACCAGGGAGGACGAGAGGATAATCAAGTCTCCAGCCCTGACAGTGATCTGTCGGTGCTCGCGACGTGCCATGCGGGACAGCGCTGCCATTGGCTCGCCCTGCGTACCCGTAGTGATGAGCATGACCTTGTGCGGAGCCATGCGGGAGGCATCATCCATAGAGACGATGGTTCCGCGCGGTGCATTCAGGTAGCCCATGCGCTCCGCGATCTCCATGTTGCGGATCATCGAGCGACCGTTGAAGGCCACCTTACGACCAGCGGCCACGGCGGCGTCCACTGCGGACTGCACGCGGGAGACGTTAGAGGCGAAGGATGCCAAGATCACGCGCTGCTTGGCCTCGCCCACGATGCGCTTCAGCGTCGGAGCAATGTCTGCCTCCGATCCGGACACGCCAGGGGTGGTGGCGTTAGTGGAATCACACAGGAACAGATCGATGCCCTCATCGCCGAAGCGAGACAGTGCAGGCAGATCCGTCGGACGGTTGTCCAGTGGAGTCTGATCCAGCTTGATATCGCCGGTGTGAACAACCAGGCCAGCGCCAGTCTTCAACGCGATGCCCAAGCACTCCGGGATGGAGTGGTTCACAGCGAAGAAACGGATATCGAACGGCCCGCGGTTCTCGTGGGAGTTCTCGTCCACCTCGATCAGCTTCGGACGCTGACGGTGCTCCTGGGTCTTGGCAGCAATCAGCGCGCAGGTGAAGCGAGAGGCAATGATCGGAATGTCCGAACGCTGCTTGAGCAGCCAAGGGATAGCGCCGATGTGATCCTCGTGGCCGTGGGTGACAACCAAGGCCTCCACGCGATCCCACTTGTCCTCCAGGTAGGAGAAATCAGGCAGGATCAGGTCCACGCCAGGCTCGTCGGAGCTGGGGAACAACACACCACAGTCGATGATGAGCAAGCGGTTGTTGTACTCGAAGACGGTCATGTTGCGACCGATCTCGGAGATACCGCCCAGGGCCACGATGCGCAGACCGTTCTGCGGTGCCTTTGGAGGCGATGGCAGGCGCTGGGTCAGGTCCATGCCCTGCATGGCCTTGAGTCCGCCCTTACGACGATCGCCGCCGTTGTTGTTGCCTCCACGTCCGCGACCACCCCGGTTGTTTCCGCCGTTGTTGTTGCCACCGTTTCCACGGCCGCCATCACGGTTGTTGTTTCCGCCACGGTTGTTGTTGCGGTTGGAGCCGTTGTTGTCTCCACCGTTGCCGCCGTTGTTACCGCCACCGTTGTTGCCACCATTGCGGCCCCGGCCACGGGAGCGGCGAGAACGACCACGGTTACCACCCTGGTTGTTATCGTCACCACCCTCGTTGGAGTCGTTTCCGCCGTTGCCGGACCGGTCGTTAGCAGGCTGCTCAGCGGCAGCGCGTGCTGATCCACCGTCGTTAAAGGTGGTTGCTACAGCCTCGTTGGCTGCGGAGGCCTGAGATACGGCATCGATATTCGTCGCTTCCGAGTTAGCGGCAGTTTCCGCGCTTGGCGGAGCTGCCTTCCGGGTCACCTTGCGGCCCCGGGAACGCTGTTCAGTCATATTTTCCTTACACGCCTGCTTCTTGCAGGTCTTGTTCAAGCTGAGTCAGTTCAGCATCAGTTGGTTCAATGATGGGCAGACGTGGGGATCCCACGTCGATGCCTCGGAGCTTCAAAGCAGCCTTCGCGAACGTCACTCCACCCAATCGAGCCTGTGCCCGCTGCAGCGGTGCCAGGCTTACGGCGATGCGCCGTGCTTCGGCCAGATCGTTGGCGTCAAAAGCATCGCGCAATGCGCGCAAACGATCCGCCGCAACGTGACCGATCACCGAGATGAAGCCGGTGGCACCGGAGGCCAGCCAGGCCAAGTTCAGTGGGTCATCGCCGGAGTACCACGCCAGGTCGGTGCTCTCCATCAGCTGCATTGCTGGGTAGAGGTCACCCTTGGCGTCCTTGACCGCGGCGATGTTGGGGTGTTCAGCCAAACGGGCAATGGTCTGTGGCTCGATCGGCACGACAGACCGAGAAGGAATGTCGTACAAGCACACGGGGATGTCTACAGCATCCGCAACTGCGGAAAAGTGCTGCACGAGTCCCTCTTGGCTGGGTCGGGAGTAGTACGGAGTGACCACCAACAGAGAGTCCGCTCCGGCCTCCTGGGAGGCGCGGGAGATCTCGATGGATTCCGCGGTGTCGTAGGTTCCACTGCCGGCGATGATCTTCAATCGGTCGCCCAGCTCGGAACGTACAGCTTTGAGCAGGTCCAGTTTCTCCTCCAACTTCACAGTTGGGGACTCGCCGGTGGTACCAGCAAGAACCAGAGAGTCACAGCCCTTGTCCACCAGATGTCCTGCTAGGGACACGCCGGCTTCCAAGTCAATGGATCCGTCCTTGTTAAAGGGCGTTGCCATCGCTACCGAGATTGTGCCGAACGCGTCGGTTCCTCGAGTCGCTGCATTACCTGTGCTCATGAGTCACCAGATTACCTTCCTGCCCGTTGTTTGGGCGTATTAGGGTGACATCGGCCATGTTGTGTGCGGGCCGTTTTATTTTTTCGACGCCAACTCTGCGCCGTGTTAGATATCGCTCACGTACGGGCTGGTGGCCATCTCGCCGCCGTCACGCAACGTGGTGATGGAGAAGTCTTCGAAGACCTCTGGTACGGACTGTTGAAGCAAGCGCAAGCTGCGGACGGCGATACGTCGGATTTCCGGATCGGCGTGTTCAGCGGCGCGCATCCCGATGAAGTGCCTCCAGCTGCGCAGGTTTCCGCTCATGACGAAACGGGTTTCTGCACAGTTGGGCAGCACTGCCCTGGCTGCTTGCCTTGCTTGTTTCATCCGTAGCACCGCGTTGGGCTCCTGGGCGAAGCTCTCGCTAATGCCGTCCAGGAGTTCACCGTAAGCATCGTAGGCCACGTCTGCAGACTGAAGGAATAACTTAGTCAGCCTCTCGTCCTTGAGCACCACTTCCGGCACCACCACGCGGGCTTCGTCCGAAGGAACGTAGCGCTGTGAGAGTTGGCTGAAAGAAAAGTGCCGGTGGCGCATGATCTCATGACTGCAGGATCGGGACACTCCCCGCAGGTACATGGTGGCGCTGGAGTGTTCCAGCACCGTCATGTGGCCGACGTCCAAGATGTGGCGCACGTATGCCTCGTTGGTGGCGGTGTGTGGGTTGGGCTTGTCCCACGTTTCGTAGCAAGCTCGCCCTGCAAACTCCACCAGTGATCCGCCGGCGGATGCTTCGGTTTCCCAGTCGATATTGGTGGGCTTATCGAAATCCGAGTGGCTCACCAGCTGGATATCGAGTTCAGCAACAGTAGCCATCGCAGATTAGAGCCCCAGGAAGCTTTCCAGACCAATGGTCAGGCCGGGATTCTTTCCGATCTTTTCCACGCCGATCAGCACGCCGGGAACGAAGGATTCGCGATCGTAGGAATCCTGCTTAATCGTCAACGACTGTCCGCGGGTACCGAAGATGACCTGCTCGTGGGCAACCATGCCGGTCATGCGCACGGCGTGAACAGGAATTCCGTCCACGTCGGCACCGCGAGCGCCTTCGAGACTCTGCTCGGTGGCGTCTGGCTGCTCCCCCATGCCCGCGTCCTTGCGGGCTCGCGCGATGCCCTCCGCCGTGTGCACGGCGGTTCCGGACGGTGCGTCCTTCTTGTTCGGGTGGTGCAGCTCGATGACCTCTGCCGATTCGAAGAAAGGCGCTGCCATCTCCGCGAACTTCATGGTCAACACAGCAGAAATGGCGAAGTTGGGAGCCACCAGCACGCCGGTGGCCTCGGAATCCTGCAACCATTCGCGAACCTGGCTATAGCGCTCTTCGGTCCATCCCGTGGTGCCGATAACGCAGTGGATGACGTGCTTGACGCAGAACTCGACGTTGTTCATCACAGCGTTAGGAGCGGTGAAGTCCACCACAACTTCAGCGCCAGAATCCACCAGCTGCTGCAAGTCATCGCCGTGATCCAGTGCTGCGGCCAGCGTGAGGTTGTCATCAGCCTCTACCGCCGCAACGATTGCGGTGCCCACACGACCGTGTGCACCCAGCACTCCAACCTTGGTCATCTTCTATCCTTTCCTCACACCGCTGATTCTCCCCATGGAGAATTCAACGCTTCTCATGAATGAAGGGTTGTTCCTTGGTGAAAAGGAGCAACCCCACATGGTGAATTTTAGTCTTCGACGAGAACCAGGGAAATCTTGCCGCGGTTATCGATATCCGCGATTTCTACCTGGAGCTTCTCGCCCACGGACACTTCGTCCTCTACCTTCTCCACTCGACGATCGCCGCCGATGTTAGAGATGTGCAGCAGACCGTCGCGGCCTGGCATCAAGGAGATGAAGGCACCGAACGCGGTGGTCTTGACCACGGTGCCCAGGAAGCGATCCCCTACCTTGGGCAGCTGCGGATTAGCAATCGCGTTGATGCGCTCCAGCGCATCCTCAGCAGCCTTGCCACCCACGGCGGAGACGAACACGGTGCCATCGTCTTCGATGGTGATGTCCGCACCGGTTTCCTCGGTGATCTGGTTAATGTTCTTGCCCTTCGGTCCGATCAGCTCACCGATCTTGTTGACCGGGATGCTCACGGAGGTGATGCGAGGGGCGAACTCGCTCATGTCATCAGGGGAATCGATGGCATCGTTCATCAAGCTCAGAATCTGGAGACGAGCGGTACGAGCTTGAGTCAGGGCGTCGGTAAGAACACCGGAAGGAATGCCGTCCAACTTGGTATCCAGCTGCAATGCCGTGACGAACTCTTCGGTACCGGCAACCTTGAAGTCCATGTCACCGAAGGCATCTTCGGCGCCGAGGATATCGGTCAAGGTCACAAACTTTTCCTTCTTGCCCACCATGCCGGAGACCAAGCCCATGGCGATGCCGGCAACAGGAGCCTTCAGTGGCACGCCCGCGTTGTACAGCGACAGGGTGGATGCACACACAGAGCCCATCGAGGTGGAGCCGTTAGAGCTCAGCGCCTCGGAGACCTGACGGATGGTGTACGGGAAGTCCTCGCGGGAAGGAATGACGGGAGTCAAGGCGCGCTCAGCCAGCGCACCGTGTCCGATCTCGCGACGCTTCGGGGAACCCACGCGCCCGGTCTCGCCGGTGGAGTATGGCGGGAAGTTGTAGTGGTGGATGTAGCGCTTAGATTCCGCTGGGCTCAGCGAATCGATGGTCTGCTCCATCTTCAGCATGTCCAAGGTGGTCACGCCCAGGATCTGGGTCTCTCCACGCTCGAACAGCGCCGAACCGTGAGCGCGTGGCACCAGCTGCACCACGATGCCGAGATCGCGGATGGTGGTGTGATCGCGTCCGTCGATGCGGAAGCCATCTTCCAGAATGCGACGACGCACCTGTTGCTTGGTCACATCGTTGTGTGCTGCACGGATCTCTGCTTCGCGCTCTGGGAACTCCTCGAGGAGGTTATCCACGGCTTCCTGCATGTTTTCTGCCAGTGCCTCATCGCGTTCCTGCTTGTCCGCGATCTGCATGATGGACTCGAGCTCCTTGGAGGACTCGGACTCCACGGCAGCGAAGACATCTTCAGCAAACGGTGGGAACAGCTCGAACTCGCGAGTTTGTGCGTCCACGGCTTCTGCCAGCGCACGCTGCGCCTCGCACAAGGTGGCAATGAAAGGCTTCGCCGCTTCAATACCTTCGGCTACAACAGCCTCGGTGGGGGCAGGCGCACCTTCAGCGATGCGCTCCACCACGTTGTTGGTCGCGCCGGCTTCCACCATCATCACGGCGACGTTAGGCTCCTGGGAGCCCTTAGCGCGGCGGCCACGGCCGCCGGTCGGCTGCGAATCAGTCACACGTCCAGCAACCACCAGCTCAAAGACCGCCTGGCTTTGCTGCTCGTGGGTTGGGAAGGCAATCCACTGGCCTTCGGGGTGCTTGGCGTCGGCAACAAGGGCCATACGAACGCCACCAACCGGGCCGGAGACAGGGAGGCCGGACAACTGCGTGGAGGCGGAAGCCGCGTTGATGGCGACCACGTCATACATGTCCTTGGTATCCAGGGACATCACGGTGACGATGACCTGGACCTCGTTGCGCAGGCCCTTGACGAAGGTTGGGCGCAGAGGACGGTCGATCTGACGAGCAGCCAGGATCGCATCAGTGCCGGGGCGACCTTCGCGGCGGAAGAAGCTACCGGGAATGCGACCGGCGGCGTACATGCGCTCTTCCACATCCACGGTCAGTGGGAAGAAGTCGATGCCCTGGCGAGGGTTGCGGGAGGCGGTGGTGGTGGACAAGAGCATCGTGTCTTCGTCCAAGTATGCGGCGACGGCTCCATCAGCCTGACGAGCCAGCAGGCCAGTCTCAAAACGGATGGTGCGGGTGCCAAAATCGCCATTGTCGATGGTGGCGACGGTTTCCCAAACTCCTGCGTCTGGGTCAACAAGTTCTGCTTCGATTTTTTGTGCGCTCATAGCGATAGTTGCAATCGCCTTTCTTTTGCGTTTGCTTCTCCCCACCAAAACAGCTGATCATCGGTGCCAGTAGTTCGACGAGGAATTGTTCTTCTTACAAGCTTTTGTTCACTTGTCCAGCCACGAGAGTACCAAAGAAATACCAGAACTCTGCATACACAAAATCCCGGCCACCATGTCCATAGTCTTGGACGGCGGTGACCGGGAGGGTGTGCGCTGTGTTTTTCAGCGCAGTGTGCTTCGACTAGCGACGCAGGCCGAGGCGCTCGATCAAAGTACGGTAACGCTCGACGTTGTTTTCTGCCAGGTACTTCAGCAGACGCTTACGACGACCAACCAGCAGCAGCAAGCCGCGGCGGGAGTGGTGATCGTGCTTGTGGAACTTCAGGTGCTCGGTCAACTGACGGATACGCACGGTCATCAGAGCAATCTGTGCCTCTGGGGAGCCGGTATCGGTCTCGTGTACGCCGAACTCCTTGAGAGTGTCAGCCTTCTGATCCTTGGTCAAAGCCATGGGATTCTCCTAGTAGATAGTTGTTTCAGTCCGCGCATTCAATGCCTGTGCCTTCACGCAAGTGAAGGGCTGTACTTCGAAAAGCAATTAAGGCGTGTTCACACGACTACCGCGAACCACAGTCGTAGACCGAACTACCCTAGCACCGGCAACCGGCGGCAACCAAAACCTGGAGCGCTGGCCAATTCTTGCGCTAGTCCCCCGGCACCAGTCCTCCATCATCAGTCCAAGACGCTACGCGTATCCGCGACGTCCTTGTTGATGGCCGTGATCAGCTCATCCAGCGAGTTGTAGGTCTCCATCCCGCGCAGGCGGTGCAGGAACTCCACGGACACTTCCAAGCCGTAGAGGTCTGCCTCGTGATCCAGCACGAAGGACTCCACGCTGCGTGGCTCGTGACCAAACGTGGGATTGGTTCCCACAGAAATTGCCGCTGGCAGCTTGGCTCCCACCGGCATGGTGCCCACCTGCTGAGCATCCTTGAGTTCCGGATTTCCCTGATCCGTGGACTTCACCGTGAGATAACCGGCATAGACACCGTCAGCAGGCAAGGCGAACTTTTCCGGGAAGTACAAGTTTGCCGTCGGGAAACCGAGGGCGCGTCCACCACGACCGGCACCGTGAGTAACCTCGCCGTACACAGAGAACGGCCGACCCAGCGCTTCGTTAGCCGCCTCGATGTTGCCCTCTTCCAGCTGCTGGCGGATGTAGGTGGAGCTGACGGTGTGGTCGCTGTCCTGCAGCAAGTCCAGGACGTGGACATCGATCCCCCGCTCTTGGCCGAGCCGCTGCAAATCCTCCGGCTTGCCTGCTGCCTTGTGCCCGAAGGTGAAGTTATCGCCCACGAACACTGCCTTGGCATTCAGCAGCTCCACCAGCACCTTGTCCACGTACTCGGCGGGGCTCCAGCTGGCGATCTCCTTGGTGAACCCGATGACCACCACGTGATCAATGCCGATCTCGGTAGCTAAGCGGGCGCGCTCCTCCACGGTCGCCAGCAGGGCTGGCACCGCTTGGGGGCGGAACACCACGGTGGGGTGCGGGTCGAAGGTGAACATGACAGACGGCACTGACCTGCGTCGTGCTTCGTCTACTGCCGCGCGCACCAGAGTCTGATGTCCGCGGTGTACACCGTCGAACACGCCGATGGTGACCACGGTTCCCTGTTCGCCCAAGTCCTGCGGCACTCTGTCCAGTCCGTACCAGATATTCACGGTGTTTTAGCCTACGTCATACACTGTCTGCATGACTCACTCCCACCCCTCCCCAAAGCAGCAGTCCACTGACCGCCCGCGTCCCGTCGAGGGCACGATTCTGCAGCGTTCCGGGGTGGTCATCGTGGATAAACCCGCGGGAATGACCAGTCACGATGTGGTGGGCAAGATGCGCCGGATCATGGGCACGCGTCGCGTGGGGCATTCCGGCACGCTGGATCCGATGGCCACGGGCGTTCTCGTCGTGGGCGTAGAGCGGGGCACAAAGTTCTTAGCGCACGTGGTCACGCACGATAAGCGCTATGAGGCCACGGTGCGCCTGGGTGCTTCGACGCTCACGGATGACTTCGAGGGTGAGGTGCTCGCGGAGGCGTCGCCGGAGGCGCTGCACGCGCTGACTGAGCAAGACATTCGCGATGCGTTCGCGGCTCAGATCGGCGAGATCATGCAGCGCCCCTCGTCCGTGTCTTCCATCAAGATCAATGGCCGCAGGGCGCACGAACTGGTTCGAGAGGGTCACGACGTGGTGCTCCCCGAGCGCCCCGTGACCGTACATTCGTTGGAGGTGGGTGAGGTTTGTCTTGTTTCCGACGCCAACTCCGACTCCCCGCACTGGTCAGCCACGATCTCAGTACATTGCTCCTCGGGCACCTACATTCGCTCTATCGCCCGTGATGTCGGCGATGCCCTGGGGGTTGGTGGCCATCTCACGGCACTGCGCCGGACGTCCGCCGGACCTTTCGACATTGCGGAGAGCGTGACTCTAGAGCAGTTAGCGGAGGCACCACAGCTGTCGTTGAGCCTGGATGAGGTCATGGCGCGCTGCTTCCCGGTGCGGGACATCACTCAGGAGCAGGCGCAGGACTTGTCCCTGGGCAAGTGGCTGGCGCCGGTGGGGCTCACTGACGTTCACGCAGCGGTGGCTCCGGATGGCAAGGCGATTGCCTTGCTCAAAGAGAAGGGCAAGCGTGCGGCGAGCGTGTTCGTGGCCCGTCCGGACGGGATGGAGTAGCGCGGGTTCGCGCTAGCGGCGCACGCCAGCGACGGTGACTACGAAGCCGTTGCGGATGGTCCAGTAGCCCTCGATGAAGGGCACGGGCACGGGGCGCACCAGCAGATACGAAGTGAACGTGCCATCCGGCCGGATGTCGATGTCCGCTTCGTCGAAGTCCAAGAAGCGACGAGCTAACGGGAACCACGTCTTGTAGGTGGTTTCCTTCGCGGAGAACAGCACCTTGTCTAGGTGTTCGATGCCTTCGTGGCGTGCGAGTCGACGCAAGCGTCGCTGCTCCTCCGGGCGGGCAATCGCATTGAATACGCCTTCCGGCAAGGCGGACGCGGGCTCGGCGTCGATTCCCAGAGAACGCCAACGAGAAGTCCTACCCACCAACGCGGCGCGGTAGCCTTCGGTGTGCGTGAGCGATCCGGTCACACCTTCTGGAAATGCTGGCATTCCGCGCTCGCCGCGGAGGATGGGTTCATCTTCTGCAAGATCCGCCATGGCTTGGTGCGCGCACCAGCGGGAATCGCCGAAGTCTGCCTTGCGCCGGTCCACGGCGTGCGAGACCAAGTCTTGCTCAGCAGGATGAAGATCATAGAAATGGTCGAGGTTCACGGATGAGGTGTGCAGCTCTACACAGCGGGTGCCTTTGGGCAGCATCGGCTCGGGAATGACGGCGGGAACGGACTGACCAGCGTAATCTGTCGCGGTCGCGCCGAACAGTGTCCTGGTGCGGATGTCACTTCTCATCGTGTCACCTCCTCTGTGAGTACTGGGCATGGCCATCGCCCTGCGTTAAGCCGCGGGGGCAAGGTTCGTTCTCTGTCCCTCGGATAACCGAGGGAGACCTCCGCGTGCGTTACATCTTCGACGCAAATATCTATCGGAATATGTAAATGACCATAGATCACGCAGGTCGCTTTGTATCTTCGAGGCCAGCTTTGGGTGTGCCGAGTCCCCGACCACAGCCCAATTTCCTGATGCACAACCTTTTCCATCGCCTCGCGCACCAGAGGCCAGTGGTTGATCAAGATCGTGGGCCCTTCCACGTGGGACAGGCGGCGGACGGTGTAGCTGAGACGCTCCCTGCACCACACAGGGATGTCCACGAAGGGTGCGATGGCGTAGTGATCCGTGAGCACCACGGAGCTCTCTTCTGCGGCGGCGATGGCTTCCTCGGGTGTAGTTCCGGGGGTACGCCAGGAGTGATCGTAGAGCGTGAACAGTGGCACGATCGTGTGTCCCGCGAAAGTAACGTACGGGTCTTCCGGGGTGAGCACGCCGATCTTTCGACATCCCTCTACCAAGTACTTGTACTTGTTGCGCCCCTTGAGGGGATCGTCCCCGCGGGAATACAGCTCGTGGTTTCCGGGAACCCAGATCACCGTCTCAAATCGCTCCGCTAGCCCGCGTAGAGCTCCCAGGACAGTGTCCGCATCCTCAGCCACGTCACCTGCGACGATGAGCCAATCTGCGGGATGGTTGGGACGCACGAATTCCGCGACCGCTTCCCTATTGCCGGGCGAGTTGATGTGCAGATCGCTGACCGCCCACAGGGTACGGACTTCAGGCTGGCCGGAAGAAGTGGCGCGCGTGTGAGCGCGGGGCAGCAATCGCACGACGTATCTCCTTGACCTTCCTGGACGTAACTGTGACTGGTGTTACTCAAGTGATTGTAGTTGTTTGTGGGGCAAAAGATAGAGCTGTTGCATTATGACGTTTGGCGTCGAACTACAAGGCAGGGCGCAACCACGCATCACCGCGATAACGCCACCAGACCGCGAGCAATCGCAACGCGATGAACGCCAACAGGCCGCACCAGACGCCAGTCAGGCCCCAACTGAAGATCCAGGCCAACCAGACTACGGGAATGAAACCCAACACCACCGAGGCGATGGTCGCGTTGCGCAAGAAGGAGACGTCGGCAGCGCCGAGGAGCACACCGTCCAGGGCGAACACCACTCCACCCAACAACACCAGCACGATAAGCAGCCACCACGGGACCTGCATCGTGTCCAGCACAGATGTGTCTTGGGTAAATATCCGTGGGAAAACGTGGTAGCCCGCGGCCAACACCACGGCGAGTAGCCCGGCCACCAGCACCGAAAACCGCAGCACGCGGTTCGCTACTTCCCTGGCCACAGGCGCCGAACGGGCTCCCAGCGCCGCCCCCACCAGAGCTTGGGCAGCGATCGCCATGGAATCTAACACAAGCGTGAGGAAGTTCCACAGCTGCAGCAGAATCTGGTGCGCTGCCAAGCTCGCCGGCCCCATGCGCCCCGCCACCGCAGCAGCGGACAGAAACGCCACTTGGAAAGATAGAGAACGCGCGATCAGATCCTTGCCCATCACCAACTGCGGCTTGATCACCGACCAACGCGGAGCAATCGAACGATCATCGCCCTCACGTGCCCATGCACGCCCTAGAACGACCAGAAAGCACGCTGCGATGATCCACTCACCCAGCACATTCGCATATGCGGAACCCACCAGGCCAAAGCGATTGACCGCCCATGGCACCGCCACGGCCATGGGAATCACGCCCGCCAACGTGAAGTACAACGGCAGCCGAGTGTTGGACATTCCGCGCAACCAGCCATTGCCCGCCATGGTCACTAGAGCGGGAATGATGGACGCGCAGGTCACGTGCATCCATTCCCTCGCTTTGTCCGCGACCTGCTGATCATGAGCCAGCCACAGCATGATCTGCGGTGAAGCGACAAACACCACAGACGCGAGAACAGCGCCCACGAATACCGCTACCCACGTGGCTTGCAACCCCTCGTAGAGCGCATCCGCGCGCCGGTTCGCGCCAAACAATCGCGCCGCGCGAGCCGTAGTGCCATAGGACAAGAACGTCAGCTGCGTAGTTACGGTGCCCAGCACCGTTGCGCCAGCAGCCAACGCCGCCAAGTCCTGTGCACCCAGCCGGCCCACCACTGCCGTGTCCAGCAGCAAATACAGCGGCGTTGCCGCCAGCACCACTAGCGCGGGCCACGCCAGGCCAAGAATGCGACGGGTCGAAGCGTCTACAGACGCACCCGCAGTGGCGTTCTCAGCCTGCACTACTGCTCCTCGGAATCCTCACCCTTGCGGTAAGGATCCGCCTCGCCTGCCGGCTGCGCACCAGCGGAACGCTCGCGGATGGCCGCATCTTGAGCGCGTGCCTTCTCCAACAGCTCCTCCATGTGCGCAGAAGCTTCCGGAACAGTATCGACAGCGAAGGACAGCGTCGGCGTGAAACGCACGGACAGCTGATCTCCGACGATCTTGCGCAACTGACCCTTTGCCTTAGCCAGCGCGTCCTCGGCCAGCTTCACGTCCGGCTCCTCATCCACCGTGCGCCCACGCACCGTGTAAAACACCGTCGCGTCATGCAGGTCACCCGTGACACGAGCATCCGTAATAGTCACCAGCTCCAGCCGGGGATCCTTGATTTCGCGTTCAATAGACGTCGCAACAATCTGCTGGATACGCTTCGCCATCCGCGCAGCACGTGCGTGATCGACCATCGTCAACACTCCTTGAGTAGTACTCGCCCGACCAGAGTTTGGCGTCGGGAAAAAAGAAAAAGAAACCTAAATGAGAGCGAGCCCCGCGCCGGCCTCCCACCGAAGCGGGGGCACGGAGACGGGGCTCCACTCGCGGTGCGTGCTGCACCAGATTACGCGACTAGTCGCGAGGTACTTCCACCAGCTCGTAGGCCTCGACAAAGTCGCCGACCTGGATGTCTGGGTAGGACAGAACCATACCGCACTCGTAGCCCGCAGAAACCTCGGTGACATCGTCCTTCTCGCGACGGAGGGAATCGATGTTCGCCTTTTCTGCCACCACGTTGCCATCGCGCACCAGGCGAACCTGGGCGTTGCGGCGGACCTTGCCGGATTCCACCATGCAACCTGCAATCAGGCCCACAGCAGAAGCCTTGAAGATCGCACGGATCTCGGCCTTGCCGATCTCGCGCTCCTCGTAGATTGGCTTGAGCATGCCCTTCAGAGCAGACTCAATCTCTTCGATCGCGCGGTAAATCACGGAGTAGTAGCGGATGTCTACGCCCTCAGAGTTAGCAACCTCAGTTGCCTTACCCTCGGCGCGAACGTTGAAGCCGATGATCACTGCATCAGAAGCAGCAGCCAGGTTCACGTTCGTCTCCGTCACAGCGCCCACGCCGCGATCGATGATGTTCAGTGCAACCTCATCATCTACCTCGATCTTGAGGAGAGCGTCCTCGAGCGCTTCGACCGTACCGGCGTTATCGCCCTTGAGGATCAGGTTCAAGGTGCTGGTTTCCTTCAGCACCGCATCCAGATCTTCCAAGGAGACGCGCTTGCGAGAACGAGCCTGCATAGCGTTACGACGACGAGCATTACGCTGATCCGCAATCTGACGAGCGGTGCGGTCATCGTCAACAACCAACAGGCTATCGCCAGCGCCAGAGACGCTAGTCAGACCAAGCACCTGCACGGGGCGTGATGGGCCAGCTTCCTGGACATCCTCACCGTGCTCGTCAATCATGCGGCGCACACGACCGTGCGCATCGCCGACCACGATGGAATCGCCGACTTGCAGCGTACCGCGCTGGATGATGACCGTAGCCACTGGTCCGCGACCGCGGTCCAAGTGAGCTTCGATGGCCACACCCTGGGCGTCCATCTCTGGGTTCGCACGCAGATCCAGCGATGCATCAGCAGTCAACAGCACAGCCTCGAGCAACTGATCGATGTTGGTGCCCTGCTTCGCGGAGATGTCCACGAACATCGTGTCACCGCCGTACTCTTCAGGAACGAGTTCGTACTCGGTGAGCTGTCCACGGATCTTGTCCGGAGCAGCACCTTCCTTATCGATCTTGTTCACTGCGACCACGATCGGAATATCCGCGGCCTTAGCGTGGTTGATCGCCTCCACGGTCTGTGGCATCACGCCGTCATCCGCTGCGACCACGAGGATGGCGATGTCCGTGGACTTCGCACCGCGGGCACGCATGGCCGTGAAGGCCTCGTGACCTGGGGTATCCAGGAAGGTCACCAGACGCTCTTCGCCTTCCAGCTCCACTGGAACCTGGTAGGCGCCGATGTGCTGGGTGATGCCACCGGCCTCGCCGCCACCGACGTTCGCCTGGCGGACAGAGTCCAAAAGGCGGGTCTTACCGTGGTCGACGTGACCCATGACGGTCACCACTGGAGGACGCTGTGCCAGCTGCTCTTCGCCGCCGACGTCCTCACCGAACTGGAGGTCGAAGGTCTCGAGGAGCTCGCGATCCTCGTCCTCAGGAGAGACAACCTCAACCTTGTAGTCCATCTCGTCACCCAACAGCTGCAGGGTTTCGTCAGACACGGACTGGGTAGCGGTCACCATCTCGCCGAGGTTAAACAATGCCTGCACCAATGCAGCTGCATCGGCATCGATCTTGTCCGCGAAATCGGACAGGGACGCACCGCGTGCGAGGCGAATCTTGGAACCCTTGCCGTTAGGCAGCTTCACGCCACCGACGACAGAAGGTGCCTGCATTGCCTCGTACTCGTTGCGCTTCTGCCGCTTTGACTTGCGTCCCTTACGTGGGGCGCCGCCTGGACGGCCGAATGCACCTGCGGTGCCACCGCGACGTCCGCCGCGACCGCCGCGTGGGCCACCTGGACCACCTGGGCCGCCACCGGGACCGCCGGAGCCGCCGCGGCCGCGACCGCCGCCTGGGCCACCAGCCGCAGACTTGCTGGGCATCTGACCCGGGCTTGGATGGCTCGGCATTATTGCTGGCGATGGACGGCTTCCGCCGCCCTGACGCTCTGCGCCACCGCGCGGTGCGCCGCCTGGCTTACCGCCACGGCCCTGAGTGCCACCTGGACGAGGACCGCCCTGACCGCCTGGGCGACCGCCCGGACGTGGACCACTCTGGCCGGACCGGGAAGCTCCCGGACGTGGCATATCGCCTGGGCCAGCTTGTCCTCCGCGTGGGCGAGGCGCTGGGCGCTCCGCGTTCGAGGAGAATGGGTTGTTGGCCACGCGTGGCGCGCGTCCGCCCGGCTTCGGGCCTGGCTTTGCTCCGGTTCCGGCATCAGATCCTGGCTTCGGGCCGGATCCTGGCTTCGCACCAGTTTTAGCTGCCGCAGCCGCTGGGTTTGGCCTGAATGCGCCAGGCTTAGCTCCTGCAGCGCCAGCACCTGGCTTAGCACCTGGCTTTGCTGCAGCGCTGCCACCGGCAGGCTGCTGTCCGCGCTGGCCGGAAGCGGACTGCTTCGCAGCCGGCTTCGTGCCCTGCGCGCCCGGCTTGGCGCCTGCACCAGGCTTGCCAGCTCCCGGCTTGCCCGCATTTGCGGTGTTCGGGGTGGCTCCTGGCTTGACGGAGGTGGTTGGTGCAGTTGCTGCCTTTGCCACTACTGGATTGGTGGGCTTTGTGGCTCCCGGCTTGGGGCCAGGGGTTGCGGAGCTCTTGGCTGCCGCAGCTGCAGGATTAGCTCCTGCGGACTTGACCGCACCTGGGGTGGGTTTGGCACCGGGCTTTGCAGCCCCCGGCTTAGCGCCGGCGGGAGCGGAGGAGTCCTGAGACTCCCCTGCTTCTCCATAGTGCTTTTTCATCTTCTTTACGACTGGCGGCTCCACGGTGGAAGACGCCGTCTTGACGAATTCGCCCTGCTCCTTGAGCTGAGCGAGAAGTTCTTTGCTGGTTACGCCGAGCTCTTTCGCAAGCTCGTGTACGCGTAGCTTTCCGGGCACTACTCTCCTTTGGTTTGTTGGAGCCGTAGGCCGGACAATTCACCGGCTACGTACGGCTCCCGTACTTGATGCTGCTCATCGCAGATGCTGCTTCATCGTGCGCTCATCAGTGATCGGGTACTTTCTCTTGCTTGTGTACGAGGTACGCACGGACCTCGTCGAGGTCCGCGTTGGCAGACACTTTCAACGCTCGGGGGAAAGCTCGTCGTTTCTCCGCGATCTCAAATGCCTGCAGTTCGGGCATGATCCACGCGCCGCGACCGGGTAGTCGCCGTAGTGGATCGGGGACGATCTTCACGTCTCCGTTGTCCTTGAATTGAGCCACGACACGCAGAAGTTGGCTCTGCGGTGCTGTTTTCCGGGTGGCGATGCATGTCCGTTGCGGAATGTGGGTGATGGTGCGAGGGAATACTTCTGGAGTATTCATCCAGCGCATCACGTCCTTTCGTCCGCTGACATGCGGTTCGTCAACCGGCCAATGTGGCTCAAGACCATCAACCATCATAACGCGGTTGTTTAACAAACGGTTAACTGGCCAGTGTCTCGGCGTGGGAAACCAAGCCCGGCAGATCGACGCTGGCGTGGGATCTCCGCGCTACTCGCTAACCGCTTCCGGCCGACCTTCGTTAGCCCCAGCGTCGTCCGCCCCAGCGTCCGCAGCCTCAGCCTGCGCATCCGTCTCCGAGCGGATATCGATCTTCCATCCGGTCAGACGCGCGGCCAGGCGGGCGTTCTGCCCTTCCCTGCCGATAGCCAGGGATAGCTGGTAGTCAGGCACAACCACTCGCGCAATCTGCATTTCCGGGTCGATAACCCGCACGCTGACCACCTTGGACGGAGCCAATGCGTTGCCCACCAGTACGGCTGGGTCTTCGGACCAGTCAACGATGTCGATCTTCTCGCCACCGAGCTCTTCCATGATCGCGGCTACGCGCTGTCCGCGCGGCCCGATGCAGGCGCCCTTGGCGTTAAGGCCCTTGATGGTGGATTGCACAGCGATCTTGGTGCGGTGTCCGGCCTCGCGAGCGGTGGAGACGATCTCCACGGACCCGTCGGCCACTTCTGGAACCTCGAGCGCGAACAGACCTTTGACCAGCTCTGGGTGGGTACGGGAGAGGTTGATCTGCACGTTGCGGTTGCCGTTGTTGATGACGTCAGTGACAAACGCCTTCACGCGCTGGCCGTGCTCCAGCTTCTCGCCGGGGATCTGCTCGGCGGCCAGGATCTGTCCGTCGAGGCCATCTGCTTCCGTGCCCAAGCGAACCACGGTGATTCCACGCTCGTTGGCGCGGGCATCGCGGGAGACCACGCCGGAGACCACGGTGTAGCGCAGATGTGCGTACTGATCGTACTTGCGGTTCACGCGCGCTGCGGTGATGGTTTGGCGGATCACGTCACGGACTGCCAGTGCACCGGCGCGTCCAAAGTCTGCGGGAGTATCGTCAAGGCGCCCCGTGACTTCGCGATTTTCGTCGCGTTCCACCTGGTATATCGCCACTTCGCCACTGCGAGGATCGATCGAGACGTCCACTTCGCCTTCGTAGCGGGTGATCCCGCGGTAGGCGTCTCGCAGTCCGTACTTGACTGAGCGGAGCAGGTCGTCGAAACCTACGCCTTCCTGCTTTTCCAGCGCTCGCAGCGCGGCGATGTCTATGTTCACTTGTTCTCCTTGTCCGCCTGTTCGATCAGCGGCTCATACTCGTGCCGTTGCAGTCCGATGAGTTTGGCTTCATCGCCGGGCACGTTGTTGAACTCAACTTCTACCACTGCACCTGCCACATCACCGAATTCGTGTGTGGTCACCGTGTGTTGTTTCTTTTTCTTCGTGAGTATGACGACGCCACTCTCGTCTGCTTGCAGGATTCGCACCGTTCCTCCTTGGGGCAGTTTCACGAGCCTGCCAACATTTTTCTGCCAGTGCCGCGGCAACGTCAGGGGAAAGTCCACTCCGGGCGTGGTGAGTTCCAGGGTGTACCCGGGTCCAAAATTGAGCGCTCCGGATTCCTCTGAATCGTCAAGCAGTTGTGAGACTGCCTTGCTGATTTCCTCGAGTGTGTCCAGGGAAGGTCGCTCGGCAGTGGGGTCTGCCGCATCCACGGCGATCCTCACTGCCGACTTTGCGCCCGCCCTGGTGACTTTGATGTCTTCGACCACCATGCCGAACTGCGCGAGCAGGGGTTCAATGGTGTTGGTGAGCTGCTCAGGAGTTGGAAATGCCATGTCCAGAACAATATCAGGATGCCGGGATGGCACTATGGAACGCGTGAGCACTCAGCCCCAAGATTCAGATCTCGCCGTCGCGGTGACGGCTCCGCGAGCCAATTCGCGGACTCAGCGCGCACCCCGTGCTGCTCGGAAGTTCACTGCTGCACTAGGTTGTTCGGCTCTGCTTATGGGGGCGAGCGCGTGCGGTGCTGAGGACCCGTTGGGCTCGGTCTTTGGTGAGCCAGAGGCCAACCAGACGCTGGTGCAGCTATATGGGGAATACCAACAGGTCATCGATTCTCCGAATATCGATAAACCAACCCGGCAGTTGCTGAAGGACCAAGCAAACAGCGTGCGTGAAGAATGGTTGCGCCTGTGTGGAGAAGACAGCGAGGGCAATGCTCCCGCGGAATGTACTGATGAGGCGCAAGCGGACGCGGCTGCCGTAGACCCTGGCATCACCATCGGCTCACTCAACGATTCCCTGATCGATGCTGTGGTTTCTGCGGAACCGATCGCCGCTTCCAGCTCGGACGGCAGCGAAACCAGCTCAAACAACACCGCCGACCAGCCAGACAAGAATCAGCCCAGCGCGGAGCTATTACTAGATTTGGCTACGGACATGGCACCCGTCTTGGGTGACCTCGATCCAGACGAGCTGTCTGAACTTCCCCTGACCGAGTACTCCCCCGAGTTTGAAAAAGTTCGCGAAGCGGCACACGCCGGATGGTTCGCCACGGGGTTGGGTCTTGCCAAAGATGATGGCACGCATGCCTGGGAGATTCGCCCGCTGCGCTGCGCACTGCGCACGCTGGAGGAAGATCTCACCGCACACGCGGAATCACTGGACGGAACCTCGCCCGCCCCATTTCCCGCCGGCTATACCCTCCGCGAGGGGCTAGAGCAGCCCGAGAATTCAGCAGAGGTCATGTCGTTTATCGAGCAGATCACGCCCACCGTCACCGATGATCTACGGGAGGCCACATTAGGGCCCCGCGCGGTCGATGACCGACGCTACGCCGCCCACTGGCTTGTTTACCTAGCACAGGAGCAATCCCGCATCGCCGCGGAGGCCACGCAGGATCAGTAACACGCAGCGGTTTTAGTCCAGCGCGGACTCGATGGTCGCTACTGCGTCGTCGTAGTTGATTTCCTCGGTCTCACCGGTCAGACGGTTACGCAGTTCAACCTTGCCGTCGGCAAATCCACGGCCCACAACGACCACCAGCGGCATGCCCAACAACTCGGCGTCCTTGAACTTCACGCCGGGGGAAACCTTCGGACGGTCGTCCAGCAGAACCTCGATGCGCTTGTCATCCAACTGCTCGGCCAGCTTTTCCGCTGCTTCTGCTGCGGCGGCATCCTTATTGGCGATGACCACGTGCGCCCCGAATGGAGCCACTGAAGTTGGCCAACGCAAGCCCTTTTCGTCGTGCATCTGCTCGGCGATGACGGCCACCAAGCGGGATACGCCGATGCCGTAGGAGCCCATGGTGGGCACGGCACGCTTGCCGAACTCATCGAGGATCTGCACATCGAAGGCCTCGGTGTACTTGCGTCCCAGCTGGAAAATATGGCCAATCTCGATGCCGCGAGCCAGCGTCAGGGTGCCCTCGCCGTCCGGAGATGGGTCGCCTTCCATGACCTCAGCGGCCTCGATGTAGCCATCTGGGGTGAAGTCCCGACCTGCGACAAGACCCACAACGTGGCGATGCTTGGCGTCGGCACCGGTGATCCACGAGGTGCCTTCCACCACGCGAGGATCGGCCAACACACGCACGCCGTTGGCGGCCAAGCCGCGTGGGCCCACGTAACCCTTGACCAAGAACGGGTTGCGCTTGAAGTCATCCTCAACCGCCAGCTCCACAGCGGCGGGCTCCATGGCTGCCTCGAGGCGCTTCATGTCTACCTCGCGGTTGCCAGGGACCAGAACGCCGGTGAGCTTGGGCTCGTGCGGCTGTCCGGCCTCGTCCACTCCCGGCTCGGTGACCTTGACCACGATGCACTTCAGGGTGTCGGCGGCTTCCACAGTGCGGCCATCAATCGTGACGTCTTCCCCGTTGGCCCAGTCCACCAATGCGGCGATGGTCTCGGAATCCGGAGTGGTGTACTCGGTTGCTTCGGGCTGTCCATCAATCGGCTTGGCCTCGGGCGCAACGGTGACCACGGCCTCTACGTTGGCCGCATAGTTAGAGGAAGTGGAGCGTACATAGGTGTCCTCGCCGTGTTCTGCCACTGCGAGGAACTCCTCGGAAGCAGATCCGCCCATGGCGCCGGAGGTGGCGAAGCAGATGGCGTACTCGATGCCCAAGGTGTCAAAGATGCGCTGGTAGGCACCGCGGTGAGCTTGGTAGGACTCTTCCAGGCCAGAATCGTCGAGGTTGAAGGAGTAAGAATCCTTCATCACGAACTCGCGACCGCGAAGGATGCCGGCGCGTGGGCGCTCCTCATCGCGGTACTTGGTCTGGATCTGATAGAGGGTAACCGGGAAGTCCTTGTAGGAGCTGAACTCGGACTTCACGATGGATGCGAACATTTCCTCGTGGGTAGGGCCCAGGAGGTAATCGCCATTCTTGCGGTCCTTCAGGCGGAACAGCGCATCGCCGTACTCGGCCCAGCGGCCCGTGGTCTGGTATGGCTCGCGAGGAAGCAGGGCGGGGAACATCAGTTCCTGTCCACCAATGGCGTTCATTTCCTTGCGCACCACGTCCTCCACGCGGCGCAGTACCTTCAGGCCCAACGGGAGCCACGAATACACACCGGGTGCCACTCGTCGAACGTAGCCTGCGCGGACCAAAAGCTTGTGGCTAGGGACCTCCGCATCGGCGGGATCATCGCGCAATGTGCGCAAAAATAGGTGAGACATCCGGGTGATCATGAGGGCTAGCCTACAACCTGCGGCACTGCTCACATACCCAAAGGGGGCTTTTATCCAGCACCCCTTAAAATGTGATGCATGCTGATCATCCTACCTCCGTCAGAAACCAAGGCCGTGGGTGGCGATTCCGCCCCGTTGGAACTTTCGGAGCTGTTCCTTTCAAACGTTGATTCCTCGGTGACGACGGTGCGCAAGCAGATCGCCACGAGCCTGACTTCCATGTCCCCGAAGGTGGCCCAACCGCTACTCGGTCTCCGCGATTCTCAGGTCGGCGAGCTCAGCCACAATAAGGAGTTGCTCACCTCCCCGACCATGCCCGCCATCGAGCGCTATACGGGAGTGGCCTACGACGCGCTGGATGTCATCGGCGAGCGCACCGGCACCGCGTTGAATTCCGCCGCGCGGGAAAAGTTGGCCATCGGTTCCGCTTTGTTTGGTGTGATCGGCGCCGAGGACCTCATCCCCTACTACCGCCTGTCTGCCGGCTCCAAGCTCAAGCTGCGCGGCAAGGCTGATCACGTTACCGTTCGTTCCCGCTGGTCTGGCGTGCTGACTCCCGCTCTCGAGCAGTGGCAGGCGCAGTTGCCTGCGGACGATAACGCCATCATTGATCTGCGCTCCGGCGGCTATCTGAATCTCGGCCCCGTGCCCGGTTCTCTGAAGCTACGGGTGGAGTCCTTGTATCCGGACGGCACGCGCAAGGTGGTCAGCCACTTCAACAAGCACTACAAGGGTTTGGTGGCCCGCGAGCTGGCTTTAGCCGACGTCTCCATTCCTGCCGACCGTGCCGCGCAGGCCTTCTGCGATGTGGTGGCAGGCGTGGTTTCTTTTTCCGACGCCAACTTCTCCACGGAAATAGTCGATGAAGAAAACGTCACCTTGATCGTGCCTGCGGAGAAGTAGCCCTTCTAATCCAGCTGCACGTGCTGGCTTCTGGACTGCAGGCTAATGCAAGCATTTCCTCACTGTGCACAGGCTATGCATCGTTGACGCAGGTCACACCACTTTCTAAGCTCGCGTTCATGTCTTATGAAACTCACAATGCCCAGCAAGATAGCGGGCTCGCTGCAAAACTTAATTGGCTCCGCGCGGGGGTCCTCGGTGCTAATGACGGCATCGTCTCTACCGCCGGAATTATCGTGGGCGTGGTTGCTGCGGGTTCCAGCGCTTCCGCGATCCTGACGGCCGGGGTGGCCGCTGTTACTGCAGGTGCCGTTTCGATGGCTCTCGGAGAATACGTTTCTGTCTCCGCGCAGCGGGATACCGAGCGTGAGTTGGTCACAATCCACCGCGAGGCGCACGAAAAAGATCCCGCCTCAGAAACTAAAGACATAGTGACTTCTCTACAGGAACTGGGCATGTCTCGTGCCACCGCGCTCACTGCCGCCGAAGAAATGTCCCCGCAGCAGCGTTTGGCTGGTCACTTACGTGTGGAGCTGGGATTGGACGAGGAGGACCTCACTAGTCCTTGGGCGGCTGCGGCAGCTTCGGCTTTCTCGTTTGTCCTCGGATCGATTCTGCCTCTGATCGTAGCCATTGTTGCACCGCAGGGAGCCAAAGCCTGGATGACCATTGTGGCCACGTTGATGGCGCTGGCCATCACTGGTTCCATTTCTGCACGCATCAGTGAAGGTAGTCGAACCAAGGCCGTTACACGGCTGGTGGCGGGAGGAGGGCTGGCGTTGCTGGTCACCTTCGGCATAGGCTGGGTATTCGGAACCACAGTGGGCGCCTAAACCCCTCAGGTGCAGGGTAGGCACAACACGGAAAAATCAGCCCAGCTGCATGTGCTTATCGGCTACTTCGCCGATAACGAACAGTGCGGGAGGCTTCACCGCTTCCGTGCGTAGTACTTCGGCCAGCTGCCCCAAACTGGTGGTTAGCAAACGCTGCGAAGGCATCGAGGCGTTTTCGATGATGCTGACCGGAGTTTCCGTAGATTTGCCGCCCTCTACCTTCATCAATGTCGTGGCGATAGCTGGGGCGTTTTTGACCGCCATGATTAAAACTAAGGTTCCCGTCAGGCGTGCCACGGCCTCCCAGTTGGTTTCAGACCGTGGATCCCCTGGCGGTACGTGGCCGGAAACCACGGTGAAATCGTGGTTCACACCACGGTGAGTCAGGCTCAGTCCGGCCACGGCAGGTGCGGACGTTGCGGAGGTCACGCCCGGAATCACCCGCACAGGAATACCCGCTGCGTGCAATGCCTCCCACTCCTCAAAGCCACGGCCAAAGACAAACGGGTCGCCGCCCTTGAGGCGAACCACATTTTTTCCCGCCTGTGCGCACTCAATCAGCAATTGATTGGTCTGTTCCTGGGCAACCTGTTTGCCATACGGCAACTTGGACACGTCGATAACTTCCGCACCGGATTCCTCCGCAGCCGTCTCTGCCAGCTCAAACGGACCTAAGTGATCAGCCAGAATCACGTCGGCTTCGGCGATCGCCCGCGCACCCGCGACCGTGATCAGCTCCGGATCCCCCGGGCCGCCACCCACCAAGGTCACGGTGCCCAGCTCATTATCTGAGCTCGTGGGGGTCTGTCGAGTTCCCACACTGCGGCGATCATCCACCGGAATCCGCAGCGCGCGAGCGCGTTGCACAACGCGCTCGGCATCCGCGGCATCGAGATCCGCGGGGATCATGGCTAAAGAATAAGGGGACTCGAGTTTGGCGTCGGATAAAAACGAAGAAATCTCCCCGACCACCGGCAATGCCCCACTTTCCGCAATCCGCCGCGCACAAATTTCCGCGGAGGCAGTAGAAGGGACAAAGACCGTGAGGCCGGAGAGATGCAAACTCATGAAGGGGATTTTAGCCCAGCTTCAGAGTCTTCTGCGAACGGTCCCACTGCTCGTTGAACAGTGCGGAATCCTTGGCCAGGCGAGTGCCGTAGGAAGGAACCATTTCCTTGAGCTTCGGGCTCCACTCGCCCATCTTGGAACCGAAGCAGCGCTCCAGAACCTCAATCATGGCGGACGGTGCGATGGACGCTCCAGGGGATGCACCCATCAGGCCGGCGATGGTGCCGTCAGCGGAGTTGACCATGGCGGTACCGAACTCCAGGGAACCGAACTTCGGAGCACCGATCGGCTTGATGACCTGCACGCGCTGACCAGCGATAACAACTTCCCAGTCCTCGTCACGAGCGGTAGGCATGTAGTCACGCAGAGCCTCGACCTTAGCGGTCTTATCCTTGAGAACTTCCTCAATCAGGTACTTGGTCAGACCCATCTCCTGCACGCCCACGCCCAGGTAGGAAGGCAGGTTGTCTGGACGGATGGACTTGAACAGGTCCAGGTAGGAGCCCTTCTTCAGGAACTTCGGGGTCCAACCGGCGTAAGGGCCAAACAGCAAGCCCTTCTTGCCGTCGATGACGCGGGTATCCAAGTGAGGAACGGACATTGGAGGCGCGCCCACGGAGGCCTGGCCGTAGACCTTGGCCTGGTGCTGCTCCACCAATTCCTCATTGGTGCAACGCAGCCACTCGCCGGCCACGGGGAAGCCACCGTAGCCCTTGATCTCGCGGATGCCGGACTTCTGCAGCAATGGCAACGCCATGCCGCCAGCGCCAACGAACACGAAGTTGGCGGTGACCGTGGAGGTATCGCCGGTGTGCAGGTTCTTGGTGGTGACCTTCCACTTCGCGCCGTCGCGAGTGATGTCCTTAACCTCGGTGCCGTAGCGAACGGTCACGCCGCGCTCCACCACTGCATCCAGGTACTGACGGGTCAAAGCGCCGTAGTTAATGTCCGTGCCGTTATCGAACCAGCTGATGGCTACCGGGTTGTTGAAGTCACGGCCCTTCGCCATCAGAGGCACGGATTCCTTGAACTTCTCCTCGGAATCACTGAACTGCATGTTCGGGAACAGTGGGTGGTCCTTCAGAGCCTCGTAGCGAGCCTTGAGGTAGTCCACCTGCTTCATGCCATTAGCGAAAGACATGTGCGGAACTGCGTTGATGAACTCGGAAGGATCTCCCAGCACACCCTGCTCCACCAAGTAGGACCAGAACTGGCGGGAGACCTGGAACTTCTCGTTGACGCCCACGGCCTTGGAGATATCAATCTTGCCGCCCACTTCAGGCGTGTAGTTGAGCTCACAGAGTGCAGAGTGGCCGGTACCCGCGTTGTTCCATGGGTCCGAGGACTCTGCGCCGGGAACGTCCAGACGCTCGACGATCATCTGGCTCCAGTCCGGCTGGAGCTGCTGCAACATCACAGACAGGGTGGAGGAAATGACGCCCGCGCCGATGAGCAGGACATCAACCGAGTCTTTATTACCAGAAGCGTTACTTGACACTTTTCTTAGTTCCTTTATCGCTGGCGTGATAGACACTCACGCCTTAGAGGTGAATGCCTTACGACGGTTGTGCCCATTAACCATACGCCCTCGCTCCGACTTCACAATGAGCGCCCCGCGGAGTTTCCCGTTGATTAGTATGAGTGAGGTGAGTGATTTCAGCAGCAAAGTGACGGTGCAACGCGCGTTGCATGACCCATCCGCCCCCGCCGCGAGTGAGTTAGAGTTCGGCCCAGACGAGCTCGGCGAAGGCTTCGGCTACCACTACGTGGAGATGGGCAAAGACCCAGATAAAGAAGCTCCCGTTCGGTTCACGTTGGTTCGCTACCGGCCAGAAGCAGACGACCAGCCTGACGGCTCGGCGTGGAACGCCCGCCCCGCGATCCTCATGGTCCACGGCATGACGGACTACTTCTTCCATAAAAACGCGGCGAAGATCTTCACCGCTCAAGGCTACGCGGTCTACGGCCTCGACCTGCGCAAATGCGGCCGATCGTGGCGTGAGGGTCAAACCTGGCACCACGTCAGTTCTCAATCCCTCTACGGCGAGGATCTCACCGTCGCCGCCTCCCTGATCACCAAGACCCATCCGAACCTCGTTGTCCTTGGACATTCCAACGGTGGCCTCGGCGTGACCATGTGGGCGGCCCGCCTGCACCGCGATGCGGTGGACATGCCAGAGAGCCCGCAAGCTCAGCTTTTCTCCCGTCTGTCCGGCGTTATCCTCAACTCGCCGTGGTTCGGTTTGCAATTCGATGCCTTCACGCGCCTCGCCATCAGCAAGGTGATGCCAGTGCTAAGCCGCTTCCATCCGAACATGGTGATCAAGGGCGGGATCAATCCCCTCTACGGCTTGACCCTACACACCTCCGAAGCCGGCGAGTGGGACTACAACGTGGAGCTCAAACCGCTATATGCCCGCCCGAAGACCATTTCCTGGATCACGGGTGTGGGCGAAGAGATCCGCGAGCTGCAAACGGGCAACTACTCCACCGGTGTACCCACTTTGCTTCTGTGCAGCGACAAGCACTACTTCGGGCGGAAGATGGACGAGCGCGCATTCACCTCGGATGTGATCCTCAAGCCGGAGCAGATGCGCCGGTTCGCCCCGCACGCCAACAAGGATGCGGAAGTTGCCGTAATCCCGGATGCGTTGCATGACGTGTTCTTGTCTCGTAAGCCGGTGCGCGATCACGCTTTCGAAGTCACCCTCGAGTGGTTGCAGGAAGTCGCTCCCACCGGCTAGTCCACGGTCAAGTAACCCACTGCCACGCCCACGCGTGTTTGATGGCACTCTGGGGTGCATGACTAGCGAGCACTTTGACATCATCATCGTCGGAACCGGTTCGGGCAACTCCATCCCCGGAGTCGAACTCCACGATAAGAAGATCGCCATCGTCGAGCGCGGCGTGTTCGGCGGCACCTGCATCAACGTGGGATGCATTCCCACCAAGATGTTCGTCCACACCGCCGATGTCGCCCGCGAGGTCGCCGACGCACAGCGTCTTTCCTTGACCGGAGAGATCACCAACGTCGATTGGACAGACATTCAGCGCCGGGTATTCGCCGAGCGCATCGACCCAATCTCCGTCGGCGGCGAGGAATACCGTCGCGGTCCAAAGACCCCGAACATCACGTTGTACTCCGGCACCGCGTCCTTTAGCGGGCCACGCGAGCTCACTGTTTCTTTTTTCGACGCCAACTCCGATGCCGATCCGGTCACCATCACCGCGGATAATATTGTCTTGGCCACGGGTACGCGCCCGTTCATACCGGACGCGATCAAGAATTCTGGGGTTAATTTCCGTACCAACGAAGACATCATGCGCCTCGAAAAGCTCCCGAACTCCTTGACGATTTTGGGTGGCGGCATCATCGCCGTGGAGTTCGCGCACGTCTTTTCAGCACTCGGCACCGAGGTCACGGTGATCAATCGCTCCCCTCACCTGCTCAAGAAGCTGGACTCCACGGTGGTGGAGCGATTCAACGAAAAAGCTGAGCAGCAGTGGACGAACATTTTGGGCAAGAGCTTCCAGGACTTCCGCACCAACGACGATGGCTCGATCGCCGTCGTCCTGGACGACGGCACGGAAGTAGTCTCCGACGAATTGCTCGTGGCACTGGGACGTATCCCCAACTCTGACCTGCTGAATCTTTCTGCAGGCGGTGTGGAGGTAGATTCGCACGACAGGATCTCTGTCGATGAATACGGACGGGCCTCAGCCAAGGGTGTGTGGGCGCTGGGTGATGCCAGCAATAAGTACGAGCTCAAGCACGTGGCAAACGCCGAGGCTCGCGTGGTGCAGCACAATCTGTTGCACCCGGAGGACTTGAAGAAGCTGAATCACACCAACGTGCCGTCGGGAATCTTTACCCACCCACAGATCGCCACGGTGGGCCTGACGGAAGACCAAGCACGCGTGTACGAAAAGGAAACGGGCCGCGCGATCACCGTCAAGGTGCAGGAATACTCCGATGTGGCCTATGGATGGGCGATGGAGGAAAGTGGCACGTTCTGCAAGATCATCGCGGACGCGGAGACGGGCAAGATCCTGGGCAGCCACATCATGGGCCCACAGGCCACCACTCTGATTCAGCAGCTGATCACCGTGATGGTCTTTGATTTGGACGCGCGCCTAGTGGCCAAGAACCAATACTGGCCACACCCATCACTGTCCGAAGTCGTGGAAAACGCGCTGTTGGGGCTAGAATTTACTGGTCCCGACCCCGCAGGCATCCAGCCCTAGCTGGGCAGTTTAGCTATCCAGGGCTGTGAGGACGTCGCAGCCGTCTTCGGTCACCACGAGGGTGTGCTCAAACTGGGCAGTCCACTTCCGGTCGTTGGTCTGGACGGTCCAGTCATCGTCCCACACCTCGTAACCCAAGCCGCCGAGGTTGATCATCGGCTCGATGGTCAAGGTCATGCCTGGCTCCAGAACAGTGTGGTCGTGGGGGGAATCGTAGTGCAGAACCACTAGGCCGTTGTGGAACGTTGGGCCCACACCGTGTCCGGTGAAATCGCGCACTACGTTGTAGCCGAAGCGCTTGGCGTAGCTCTCGATCACTCGGCCAATGACGTTGATCTCGCGTCCTGGCTTGACCGCTTTGATGCCGCGCCAAAGTGCCTTTTCCGTGCGCTCGACCAGCAGCGCGTGCTCCTCGGAGGCCTCACCTGCGATGAACGTGGCGTTGGTATCGCCATGCACGCCGTCCTTGAAGGCGGTGACATCGATGTTGACGATGTCTCCCTCCTCCACCACCGTGGTGTCCGGGATGCCGTGACAGATGATCTCGTTCAGAGACACACAGCAGGACTTCGGGAAATCGCGGTAGCCCAGTGTGGACGGGTACGCACCATTGTCCACCATGTACTCGTGGGCAATGCGGTCCAGCTCATCGGTGGTCACACCAGGAACGACAGCCGCGCCCGCCTCCCGCAGCGCTTCTGCAGCAATCCGGCTGGCCTCGCGCATTTTCTCGATGACCTCGGGAGCCTGCACCCACGGCTCTCCCACATTTTCCGCAACCGAATCCTTCCACGCGTATTCAGGACGCGGGATATGGGCCGGAACAGTACGAATCGGCGTGGGTTGGCCTGGGGTTAGTGCAGCTCTACTCATGAGTCTTTACTGTACGCCCTGTACCTGCGCCTCCCGCAAGGCGCTGGCGCGCAGGGCGCCCATCCCCACTAGGGCTGCCTATTTGCCGTCCAGATTTTGGAAGAAGGTGTTGGTTACGGAGGTAGCGTGCTCCGAGCCGCCGCCCAAGACAATCAGCGTGGCAAAGGCTAAATCTCCACGGTATCCGGTGAGCCAGGAGTGAGATCCTCCGTTGATCTCGGCCTCACCGGTCTTGGCGTAGACCTCACCGGCGCTTGCAACTCCGCTACCGGAACCGCTGGTCACCACCGAGCGCATGATCCGACGCAGGTTGTCCAGCTGTTCCTTAGGCAACTGATTGCCGTCTTCGCCTTGCGCCTCCGTGCGGTGCTCCGGACCCCCGATCAGGTACGGAGTGGGCATGCGACCCGAGGCTGCCGTGGAGGCCACCATCGCCATGCCGAAGGGGCTGGCCAAGTCCAGACCCTGGCCGTAACCGGCCTCAGTACGCTCCAGCATGACATCACCACGAGGCACCGATCCCGTGATGGTATCGAGACCTTCAATGTTGAAGTTCACGCCTAAGCCGAACTGCTTGGCGGTCTGTTGCAGCTGGCCGGGCTGCAGATCGGTGGAGACTTGTGCGAACGTCGTATTACAAGACTTCGCAAAGGCATTCTCCAAGGCCGTGTTGCCCAGCGAGAAGTTGTTGTAGTTGGTCACGATACGGCCGCCGATGTCCTGGGTACCAGGGCATCCCACGATGGAATCCGGCGTAAGCCCCTGATTCTGCATGCCCGCAAACGCGGTGAGGATCTTGAATGTAGATCCCGGTGGGTACTGACCCATCAGCGCAGCATCGCCATCTTCGTCAGCCTTTTGGGTCTGCGCAACAGCCAGAATGCCGCCGGTGGATGGTTGCATCACCACCATCATCACCTTGGCATCGCTGCGTGTATCGACGGCAGCTTGGGCCGCATCCTGAACCTTCTTCGACAAGGAAACGTCAACGCTGGGAGCGGTTTGCGCATCCTGCCCGCCCAGTTCCCGGATCTCCGCACCTTCGGAGGTGGCAGCCACCACCTTCCATCCGTTGGATCCTTCCAGATCCTTTTCCACGACAGATGACACGCGACTCATGATGTCCGGCGCGAAGTTCGGGTCTGGGCGAACCATGGCCTGCTCCTCGTTGAAACGCAGGCCTTCCACCCGGGACATGCGGTTTTTCAAATCCAGCCCTTGTTGCTGGTTCAGCGTCAACAGCGAGAATTCACCTTCGACATTTTCTGCCTCTTTGGCCTTTTCCTCAGCATCGATGCTGGGCACGGACTCATCGTTGGCACGCATCGCATCCAACTCGATGGCCACTTGTCGCATCGTGGACTGTAGATCTCCCGTAGAGGTATCCACGAACACCCGATAGCGCGTTCCCGGTTGCAGCAACGCAGCGCCGTCAGAGCCCACTACCGTGGCCATTTCCGCGGGGACAGTGCGCAGTTCCAAGTGCTGGTTGGCACCCAGATCCGGGTGCATGACGGTCGGTTGCCAGCGTACCGTCCAATCGTCCTGAGTCTTGGTCAGCGTCATCTGCGATTGATATTGGAAATTCCGCTCCCCAGGCAGATCCCAATCCATCGTGAAGTCCGCCGTGGCCACGTTGCCGTTCGTGCGGACGTTATTGAGACTGGTATTCAAGCCTTCGGCCTGCAGGCTGTCCCAGGAACTATTGATCTCCTCCTGCGCCTTGCCCGGGCTATCCGTGAATTCTCCAGGCTCTGCGTGGCTGCTCAGCGATTCCAAGAAGGACTCTACTGCGTCATCTGCTTGGTCCGGCTTGGGGGTACACGCCCCCAAGGCGAACATGAGTGAAGAAATGGTGACTGCAGACAGGATGCTTCGGCGCATGCCGGTCACGTTAGCACCGCGTATGCACGCGAAATGGCTGTGACACTCTGCGCCACCCGCCCTTTCAGCAAACCCCTATCTGTGAGATTGCGTTGCAGCTCAGACCAACCCGCGCTCTCGCGCGCTATTGACTGCGGAGGTGCGGTTGGACACGCCCAACTTGGAAAAGATGTTGCCCATGTGAGACTTCACCGTGGCTTCCGTCAGCACCAATGCCCTAGCAATCTGCCGGTTCGATTCTCCCAAAGCCACCCTCTCAAGGACCTCGACCTCGCGGGCGGTCAGTGTCACCGTCGGGGTGCGCATACTGCCCATGAGTGCGTCCATGGCACGCGGGTTCATGATGGATTCCCCGCGCGCGGCTGCTCTAATGCCCTCGCGCAAGTCCGCAGGCTGACAGTCCTTGAGCAGATAGCCTTGCGCGCCAGCACTGATAGCAGCCACCACATCGGCATCAGTCGAATAGTTGGTCACCACCACAACGTGTGGCGCGCGCTGTCCCTTTGCTCTGATTTGAGATGTCGCCCACACACCATCCTGAGTGTGCTCAGATCGAGCGTGGGGTGCATCCCCGAAGCGCAGATCCATTAACACCACATCCACCGCATGTGGGTTTCCTGCAACGTAATCCACTGCTGCCTTCGCCGTATCAGCCGTAGCGACCACATCGATCCCCACAAAAGCGGAAATCATCGCTTCCAGTCCTGCGCGAACCACCGGGTGATCATCAGCGATCAGCACCCGAATACCTGGGGTCCCGTCCGTTGTCTCACTCATGCTTCGCGCCCCTGTCTGTGTCTCGTTCCTGCGATGTCGGAATCATCACTGATACGCCGCATCCCTGCCCGGGTGCGGTCTCCACGTGCACGTCTCCGCCGAGTTTGGCCACTCGTGTACGCACGCCGAGAATTCCCTCGGCTCCGGACTTTCGTCTCACCGCCCGTTGCACTTGCGCGTCGTAATCAAACCCCACGCCATTATCCACCACGTCCACGCTCACCTGATCCGGCAGATATGTCAGCGTCACCTGCGCCCGTGTGGCGTGAGCGTGCCGAACTACATTAGAGACCAGCGATTGCGTGACGCGCATCAACGCCGCCTCCACGTCCTCGGGAAGTTGCCGCGGCTGACCATCTGTCGCAAAAGCGATCGCCTGTCCCTGCGGGCTGCTGGCCACCACGCGAGCCAGCGCCACCGGCAACTGTGTGCCCACCAACGGCTGCGGTTGCAGCGCCGCGATGATTTGTCGCGCCTCCAGCACGTTGTCCGCAGCTGTGTTTCGGGCCAACCGCAGCTCACGAAGCAAATCCGGGTCATCGATTTGATGCTCCGTAACGCGCCGCTCCGCGGAGTGCAGCAGCATTTGGATGGAGCTCAACCCTTGGGCAATCGTGTCGTGAATCTCGCCTGCCAGACGCGCCCGCTCATCCGCCTCACCGGCTTGTCTGCTGGCAGCTACCCGTGCATAGGATTCGCGCCGGAGCTGCAGAAAACCATAGCCCAGTACGCATGCCACCAGTGCGCCCACGATGGGTCCCACCACCCCGCCGATACTCCATCCGTTATGCCGGCCCAGGCCGTACACGGCGATGCCCGCGATCACCCCCACCGATGGCACGGCCAACGCCGGGCGCAAGGTATTGATCACCATGAAATACAGGGCAAAGGCAAGGAAGCCGGCGCTCGTGGCGTCCATTAAAAGAACCACCCATAACACCAACACCGCAAGCACCCACAGCTGCTTGACGGGGACCCAACGGCCGGCCGCGTACGTGACGATGAATGCCGCCAGTGGCCAGCTAAAACCGTCACGAACAAACACCACCGCGGACAACAGCGTTACCAGCACGTGGATGCTGATCCGCCACAGAAGCCATATACGCTCCATCGCATCAGCGCTGGCGAGCGGCCGCGATTTTTGGGGAGTGTGAACCATGCCATGCAACTTTAGTAGGAGGCCATGTTTAGCCTATTGCCCGATGTGCAGTCGCGCAGATCAGCAGAGCATAGAAGTATGTTCCAAGGAATCAGGGAATTGCGCGCGGCTCGCGGCCGTGCGGCACTCATCATCGCGACCATCACACTCATCACCGTCCTCGTGACGTTTCTATCGTCGCTGGCGGCGGGCCTGAGCTATCAGTCCGTCAGCGCGCTGCAGGAGCGCCTCGGCTCGAACACATCCCTGGCGGTGGAAGACACGGGAACCTCCACCCTCGCCTCCTCTCGCCTCACCGACGAGCAAACCCAACAGATTACGAACGCCGGTGGCGAGATTCTTTATATGGCCCGCACGCGCATCGACGAGCAACCCACCGTGGTGCTCTCCAGTTCCACGCCTCTGCCAGATGACCTGTACTTCGACCACCAACCCGCGCGCTTCGAATCCGCCGCGGACGTCTCTGCGCTCCCCGGTGCCACGTCGGCCGGAGTGCTCCCCGCAGGCACGGATGTAAACACCGACGGCCTCACCGTCCTCGAGGGCAAGGATCGGTGGAATGCCAGCTCCTCCTACGCCGGCGAGCAGATGAGCCTGAACCTGATGATCAACCTCCTCTACGTCATCTCCGCCCTCGTCCTCGGCGCGTTCTTCACCGTATGGACGTTGCAGCGGTTGCGCGGGGTGGTCATCAGCGCCGCGCTGGGTGCCTCCCGTCGGGTCCTTATTTCCGACGCCATGGGCCAGGCCTTCCTGGTACTTCTCACCGGGATCGGAGCGGGTGTGTTGCTGACGTGGGGCGCGTCCATGCTGATCGGCGGAAGCATTCCCATCGAGATTTCCGCCGCCACCCTCGCGCTGCCCGCGGTGATCTTGGGCGCAGCGGGGCTGGCCGGTTCCGCGGTCTCTCTCAAACCCGTACTGGGCGTGGAGCCCCGTTCCGCGCTGGCCAACGTTTAAGAACTCACCCACTAACCACCCACCCACGATTGAGGAGATCTCCACGTTGAACACGCATCTGTCCATCAATAACATCACCCTGGACGTCACCGATGGCTCCACTCATCGGCGCATTCTGGACAACGTATCTCTGCAGGTAGACAGCGGTGAGCTGCTGGGCATCACCGGGCCTTCGGGTTCCGGCAAATCCACGTTGCTGGCTATCGCCGGGGCCTTGCAGAAGCCCACCTCAGGGAGTGTGACTCTGCTGCCGAGCAGCGGAAAATCCATTGACTTAACCGAATACTCCCCCAGCTCACGACAAGCGGCGGCACTGCGTAGGCGTTACCTAGGGATCGTCTTTCAGCAGGCCAACCTCTTTCCCTCCCTGAGCATTCTGGATCAGCTGTTGGTGATGAAGCGATTGGATCGGGTTGTGCCTCTGGGAGGTAAGGCAAGGCGCGGAGAAAAGGACAAGGCCCACCGGCTGCTAGAGCACGTGGGTCTGGGAGAGCTCGGGCATCGGATGCCGGGCCAGCTCTCAGGAGGCCAGCAGGCGCGTGTGAACGTGGCGCGAGCGCTGATGAATGATCCGCAGTTGCTGCTCATCGACGAGCCCACCGCAGCACTGGATTCGGAAGCCGCAACGACCGTCACCCAGCTCATTCGCCGGCTGGTCTCAGAGGCTCAGATCCCTGCGATCTATGTCTCTCACGATACCGAACAGCTAGCGGAGTTGGATCGCGTGGTCACGCTGCGGGACGGCATCCTAGCGCAAAAAGCCCCTGCTGAGCCGACATTGGCACAGTCAGGAGCTTGTCTCTAGGCGGAACTACTTGGTGACGCGAACTTCAGCCTTGGCGCCCTCGATGGCCTCCAAGCCCTGCTCGTCAGCAATGCGCATGGCCTCTTCGATGAGGGTTTCCACGATCTGATCCTCGGGAACGGTCTTGACGACCTCACCCTTGACAAAGATCTGGCCCTTGCCGTTACCTGAGGCCACGCCCAAGTCAGCGTCGCGAGCCTCGCCAGGTCCGTTGACCACGCAGCCCATGACGGCTACACGCAGCGGGAACTCCATGCCTTCCAGGCCAGCGGTGACCTCCTCGGCCAAGGTGTAGACATCCACCTGGGCACGGCCACAGGAAGGACAGGACACGATCTCCAGCTTGCGCGGGCGCAAGTTCAGCGACTGCAGAATCTGATCGCCCACCTTGATCTCTTCCACAGGATCAGCGGACAGAGATACGCGGATGGTATCGCCGATGCCTTCGGCAAGCAGTGCTCCGAAAGCCACGGAGGACTTGATGGTGCCCTGGAATGCAGGGCCGGCCTCGGTCACGCCGAGGTGAAGCGGGTAATCGGACTTCGCAGCCAACTGGCGGTAAGCCTCCACCATGATCACCGGGTCATTGTGCTTCACCGAGATGGCGATATCGCCGTAGCCATGCTCCTCGAACAGCGAAGCCTCCCACAGCGCGGATTCCACCAGCGCCTCTGGAGTGGCCTTGCCGTACTTCTCCATGATGCGCTTATCCAAGGAACCAGCGTTGACGCCAATGCGGATGGGAATGCCCGCATCTCCTGCGGCCTTCGCCACTTCCTTCACGCGACCATCGAATTCCTTGATGTTGCCGGGATTGACGCGCACGGCGGCACAGCCAGCATCGATTGCGGAGAAAATGTACTTCGGCTGGAAGTGAATATCCGCAATCACTGGGATCGGGGACTTCTTCGCGATCATCGGCAGTGCTTCAGCGTCGACTGTCTTGGGGCAAGCCACGCGGACGATGTCACAACCTGATGCCGTGAGCTGCGCGATCTGCTGCAGCGTGGCATTGACATCGTGGGTCTTGGTGGTGGTCATAGACTGCACGCTGATCGGGTGATCGCTGCCCACTCCCACACCGCCGACCATCAGCTGGCGAGTCTTGCGGCGCGGCGCGAGGGTGGGCGGCGGGCCGTCGGGGATTCCGAGAGAAATTCCGGACATGTGGACTACTGACCTCTTTCTGCGGCGGTGCCTGACCGGGTGAATAAGCCTGGTATTAAGCCTTCACTCACAAGGTCAAGCTGCAGCTGACGAATACTTCTCGCACACTACGTGCATTCCGCGTCCACCTTACCCGTCCCCGGGACAGGTGCCACAGGGCATCCCTACCTCGCGTTAGAACATCTTGATCGGGTTGACGATGTCCGCCACGATCACCGTGAAACCAAACACCATCAGCACCAGCGTCGCCGCGTAAGTCAGTGGCAGCAGCTTGGTGTAGTCGGCCGGACCGCCGGGTTCGAGGCCTCGCAACCTGCGGAAGAAGTCTCGAATCTTTTCAAACATGATCACGGCGATGTGCCCGCCATCCAGCGGTGGCAGTGGCACAAAGTTGAATGCAGCGAGGAACAAGTTGAGGCTGGCCAGCGCCATCAGGAAGCTCTGCCACATGCTCAGCTCCACCAGCTCTCCGCCGAGCCGAGAAGCACCCACCACGCTCATGGGCGAATCGGCCTCGCGGTTGCCACCGAAGATGGACTCCACCACACCAGGGAAACGCTGTGGCAATTGGATCAGACCGTGGAAAGTTTGCTCTACCATCACGCCGGTGAACTTCAGCGTGCCGCCCACAGCGGTCAGCGGGTTGTAGTTCAGCAGCTGGGTTTGTGGCACTTCTGATTGCACACCAACAGCGCCCACCACCATGGTGTTTCCTGAAGTGGCGAGCCGTTCCACCAGCTCCACCTGCAGGTCTAAGTTGACGTCCTTGCCGTCCCGAGAGACCACGGCTGGCACAGTCACCACCTCACCGGGTTGACCGTCCGCGTTGTCCCCCACCTTGGTGATGGCCTTCTGGAAATCGGGGAAGGTTTCGGTGCGATCGCCGTTGACAGAAACAAAGGTGTCCCCCGGGCGCACGCCGGAGCGCTCCGCTGGCCCTGGCCCCTCGCACGTAGCCAACGTGCCGTCAGTGTTTTGTGCAGGTGCGGCACACTGCGTGGCCTTGACAGTCGGGGTGAACACCTGGCTGGTATCTGGTAAGCCCCATGCCAGCGCCACGCCGTAGATAATCCCTAGCGCCAGAGCGATGTTGACGATGATGCCACCCAGCATCACGATGATGCGCTGGTAGGCAGGCCGATCGTACATCGCGTGCGGCCGCTCGTCCTCGGTCATCTCGTCCAGCTTGGTTATGCCCGCGATATCGCAGAAGCCACCGAGTGGAATGGCTTTGAAACCGTACTCCGTGTGGCCCTTTCTGGTGGACCACAGCGTGGGGCCAAAACCAATGAAGTACCGACGCACGCGCATTCCAAACATGCGCGCCGTGGTCATATGTCCTGCTTCGTGCAGCGCAATGGACACCACGATGCCCAGCGCAAACAACACCACACCAACTAAGAAAGCCATGCGCGCATCCTCTCATGTGCCTGGGCGCGCGCCCGCTTCTCTGCCGCCAGCACGTCCTCGACGGTCTCTGGCACGGCCTGCAAATCCGCGCAGTCCTCCATGACCGCCGCGATGGTGTCCACGATGCGGGGGAAGCTCAGCCGTCCGTTGAGGAACTCCACCGCAGCCTCCTCGTTGGCCGCGTTGTAGACCGCGGGCATGGTGCCGCCCATCGTCACCGCACGTCGTGCAAGTTCGACGGCAGGGAAAACCTCATCATCTAGTGGCTCAAACTCCCACGTCGATGCCTGCGAGAAATTTAAGCTGCGCTGAGCTTCCGGCACGCGCTCTGGCCAACCCAAAGCCAGGGCAATAGGCAGCTTCATCGACGGCGGCGAGGCCTGAGCAATAGTCGAGCCGTCCACAAACGTCACCATGGAATGCACGATGGACTGCGGGTGAACCGTCACGTCGATGCGCTCGGCAGGAATTCCAAACAACAGCGCAGCCTCAATGAGCTCCAGCCCCTTGTTCACCATCGTCGCCGAATTCAGGGTGTTCATCTGCCCCATGGACCACGTGGGGTGCTCCGCCGCTTGGCTGGGGGTCACGGGCTCCAGCTGCTCGCGTGTCCATCCGCGGAATGGGCCTCCGGAGGCGGTCAACAGCAGTCGGGCGACTTCTTGTTCCGTGCCAGAACGCAGGCACTGCGCCATTGCGGAGTGCTCGGAATCGACAGGGATGAGTTGGCCTGGGTCAGCAGCGCGCAGCACCAATTCCCCACCCGCTACCAAGCTCTCCTTGTTCGCCAGTGCGAGCTTGGCCGGAGTGGACAGGGTGGCGAGTGTGGCGTCGAGACCTAAAGAACCCACAAGGGCGTTGAGCACCACGTCATCCTCGGAAAGATCGCCAGAAACGGCTTGGACCAATTGGCGAGCAGAATCGTTGCCGCGGATGGTGCGCCCACCTAACTCGGCATCCAAAATATCGGCGCTACGCTCCGAGGCCACAGCAACCTGACCTGCGGAAAGAGCAAACTTCCGCGCCTGAGAGACCATCAACTCCGGATCGCTGCCTCTGGCAGCCAGACCAATGAGCTCAAACCGATCAGGATTTTCCGCAATGACTTCCAGAGCCTGCGTACCGATAGAACCTGTGCTTCCAAGAAGGACGACGCGCTTTTTCACCTGAACCATCTTTCCACGCTTGCATTGACACAGAGATACGGGGCTGCTGTGAAACCCCTGCCAATGATGCTGACACACCCTAACCCCTATTGGGTGGCGATGGCGACTTTCGTCGGTAAATGTGCGAAACTACAACAGATAGAAATACCTGTGTAGTCAATCATGTGAACGTCAACTTGAGATTCATATGAGGCACTACACATCCCTGACGCTTTGTCGCTCGTTTTGAGAACAACACTTGGAGGACTCGATGGCTTCCCACGCTAAGAAGGTCGAAATCTACAACAACGTCTCTACTGAAGACGTGCCATCTGCAGCCTGGGGATGGAGTGCGCTGTCACGTCGCGCCGTTGCCATCTCCGGTGTCTGCGGCGGGCTGTTTCTGCTAATGATGCTCTTCGGCAACCACAAGGGCAACGTTGAAAACTACTGGCTGATCGCACTGGCTGTCATCGTGTTCCTCGGAACTGCCATCGTCACCTTCCAGCCGAAGCTGACTCAGCGCCAGACCGTTACCTCTCACAACAAGCCACTGGGTCACGTGGAGCCAGAGTGGACCGCTGAGCAGATCAAGATGACCGGTGTGTACGCCAACCTGTCCAAGGAGCAGCGCATCGCCCTGAACATGGACGGCACCTCCGAGGGTTAATCCGCTGCTCTTTCTCAGGTAAAAGCCCGCGACCATATTCATGGTCACGGGCTTTTTGTTGGATCTATCAGGGCACCATTTCATTCCACACCAACAAGGCACCTTAGTGGCCGGTGAGCACCGTACTCACAATGGCCACGATGCTCGAGAGAAGAATACACACGCCAAGGATCCCGCTCAGAGCACTAGAGCCCTGAGCCTTGCGTCGATTCAACACAACGGTGAATAGACCCAACAGCACTACCAGCGCGATGATCGCAGCCAAAGAGTAGTTGGCGAACTGAGCGTGCTCGGCGACGGGGTCTGGATCCTCCTCTGTGAAGCCCCTTTAGGCCAACAGCTCCCCGCCAGACATGCGGGCCGGGAAGATGGAAATGAGCGCAATAATGGCCACCCCGGTGGTGGCCACTCGGAAGCGCCCGAAGCGGGGCGATTGCAAAAATACTGCGATGCTCGCGAGCAACGCCGCGGCCGGAATTCCGACCACAGGCAAGTGGACAAGAAGTGGGTGCGCCGGAATTGCGGAAATAGCACTCAACATACGCTGAGCATATACGCAAATTAGCGCTCTTCAGCTGCCAACTGTCCGCAGGCTGCAGCGATCTCTTGACCCTTGGTATCGCGGACGGTACACGGCACGCCCTGCTCGATGACGCGACGCACGAACTCGTCCTGGCGCTCCTTAGGGGAAGCGTCCCACTTGCTGCCCGGAGTGGGGTTCAGCGGAATCACATTCACGTGCACCTTGGAGCCCAATGCTCCATGCAGCTTCTTGCCCAACAATTCCGCACGCCATGCCTGGTCGTTAATATCGCGGATCAGCGCGTATTCGATGGAGACACGACGGCCGGACTTCTCCGCGTAGTAACGGGCAGCATCCAGCACCTCCTCCACGGACCAGCGGTTGTTCACAGGCACCAGATCATCGCGCAGCTCGTCATCCGGGGTGTGCAGAGACACCGCGAGACGCACGGACATCTCCTCATCCGCCAACTTCCGAATCGCCGGAGCCAGCCCCACGGTGGAGACAGTCACGTTGCGCTGGGAAATCCCGAATCCTTCCGGTGCGGGGTTGGTGATCTTGCGGATGGTTTCCACCACGCGCTTGTAGTTGGCCAGTGGCTCGCCCATACCCATGAACACGATGTTGGACAACCGGCCCTCTTCGCCGGACACTTCCCCATCTCGCATCGTTGCCGCAGCCAAACGAACCTGCTCCACCATCTCGCCGGTAGAAAGGTTGCGGTCTAGCCCGCCCTGCCCAGTGGCGCAGAATGGGCATGCCATACCGCAGCCAGCCTGTGAAGAAATGCACAGCGTGGCGCGACCCGGGTAACGCATGAGCACGGACTCCAGCAGCGTGCCATCGTGCAAGCGCCACAACGTCTTGCGGGTCTCTCCGTCATCGGCCTCCGTGTCCTTCAGCGGAGCCATCAACTGCGGGAACAAGGCCTCGCTGACTGCCTCGCGCTTAGATTCCGGCAGGTCAGTCATCTCCCGCGGGTCACCCTGCAGGCGCCCGTAGTACTGGCGCGCAATCTGATCCGCCCGGAATTTTGGCAGGCCAAGATCCTGAATCGTGGTTTGCAGCTTCTCCCGAGTTAGATCCGCCATGTGCGTCGGCGGCATGCCTCGTCGGGGCGCGGTGAAGTTCAGTTGCACTGGTGTAGCCATAATGCCAGCCATTATTGCACGTTAATGGCATTTTACCCATTTTGCGTAGTAGCGCATGCAGCCCACTTCACGTTAAATTGAATCCATGACTAATCAAGACCCAACGTATGAGCCCAACGGAACCCAGCCCTACACCCCGGAGACGGACGCGGGATATGGAGAGGTGGCGTCGACAAATAACGAAGACTTCACCAACTCCACACTGGACCAGACCACCGACGCGCAACAAAAGCCGGAGGTCAAGAAGTCTTTCGCGGGCAGCACGTGGGTTGCGCTGATCGTGGGCGCCATTCTGCTGGTCCTGCTGCTGGTGTTCATCATGCAAAACCAGGAGAACGTCCAGCTGCAGCTGTTTGCTTGGGAGATGACCTTCCCCATTGGTGCGGGCATGTTGATCGCCGCGATCGCCGGCGCCCTCATCATGGCGCTGGTGGGTGGCGTGCGGATCATTCAACTCCGACGCCAAGTCACTCACACCAACCGGTAATCCCCCACAACTAAAGCGTCTGCTACACGGCGCTGAGCATGTTGAGAACCACCCAGGTGATCATCGCCGCCGGTAGCAGGCCGTCCATACGATCCATCAAGCCGCCGTGGCCAGGGAGCATCCCGGACATGTCCTTGATACCCAAATCTCGCTTGAACTGAGACTCCACCAAGTCTCCGAGGGTGGCACATGCCGCCAAGCCCACGCCCAAGAGGATGCCGACCCAGAACGGACCGCCCAGAAGGAAGACCACTGAGGCGATGCCCGCGGCAGTGGAGAATATCACCGAACCGGCAAAACCTTCCCAAGATTTCTTTGGACTCACAGCTGGCGCCATAGCGTGCGTGCCAAAGAACACGCCGAAGACATAGCCGCCGATATCAGAGGCGACCACGCTCAACATGAACGTGAAGATAAAGGATGATCCCGCGACCTCGTCATTCTGCATACGGGAGAGCATCGCGGCGAAGGCACCGAACAACGGGATCCAGGTTAGAATGAAAATTCCCACGGCAGTATCTCGCACGTAATTGTGCGGAGGAGACTTGCGACCGTGGTGGAAAAGTCGGGTGATCATCAGCAGTAGGACGCTGAGCGCAAAGCCTGCCACCAAGCCCGTGGTTCCGAAAGGCCAAGAGAGATAGACCATCAGCTGGCTACCCAGCACCAGCGTCACTAGCGGGAGCACATAGCCCGCTTCATACAGCCTGCGCCAGACCTCATAGGTGGCCAGGCCAATCGCTGTGGCTACCAGCGGGTACCACAACAACGGTGATTGCAGGCAGAGCAGCACCAGCGCACCGAGTAGCACGCCCACGCCGATCGCCTGCTTGAGGTCACGACCAGCACCGTTTTTCGGTTTCGGAGCTCCCATGGGGATTAGACCTCCATTAGCTCCTTTTCCTTGTGTTCAACCAAGGAATCAACGTGGGCGACGTACGTCTGGGTGACCTTGTCTAGCTCCTTTTCGGCAGCCTTGACTTCGTCTTCGCCAGCTTCGCCGTCCTTTTGGATCTTGGCCAGCTGCTCCATGCCCTTGCGGCGGATGTTACGGATGGCGATCTTGCCGTCCTCGCCCTTGGACTTAGCCAGCTTGGTCAGGTCACGACGACGCTCTTCCGTCAGCTGCGGGATGGTAACGCGCAAAACTTGGCCGTCGTTGGTGGGGTTGACGCCCAGATCCGAATTGCGGATGGCGTTTTCGATCAGGCCCATGGAGGAGGCCTCGTATGGCTTGATCAGCAGCATGCGGGGCTCGGGAACGCTGATGGTGGCCATCTGCGTAATTGGGGTCATGGACCCGTAGTACTCCGCGTGGACACCGTTGAACATCGCGGGGTTGGCACGACCGGTACGGATCGTGGTCATATCCTCGCGAGCGTGTTCCACGGAGTTGGACATGCGCTCTTCGGACTCGAGCAAAACGTCATCAATCATGTGTATGAATCTACCAGTTGAGCTCGAGGGTGGTGGTGAAGGCGTGCCGTGGGCGGTTTAGGACTCCACCAGCGTGCCGATGCGCTCGCCGGATACTGCGCGGGCGATGTTGCCTTCGGTCAGCAAGTTGAACACCAGGATTGGCATGTTGTTGTCCATGCACAGGGAGAATGCAGTGGCATCCGCTACCTTCAGACCCTTTTCGATGACCTCGCGCGGGGTGATCTCGCGGAACAGTTCTGCATCTGGGTTGGTGCGGGGATCATCGGAGTACACGCCGTCTACACCCTTGGCCATCAGCAACACGTCGCAGCCGATCTCCAGAGCGCGTTGTGCTGCGGTAGTGTCCGTGGAGAAGTACGGCATGCCCATGCCTGCACCGAAGATGACCACGCGACCCTTCTCCAAGTGGCGGTCCGCGCGCAGCGGTAGGTAGGGCTCTGCCACCTGAGTCATCTGGATAGCGGTCTGCACGCGGCAATCCACGCCCTCCTGCTCGAGGAAGTCCTGCAGCGCCAGGCAGTTCATTACGGTGCCGAGCATGCCCATGTAGTCCGAACGGGAACGATCTAGGCCACGCTGCTGCAACTGGGCACCGCGGAAGAAGTTTCCGCCGCCGATAACCACGGCCACTTCCACGCCAGTCTTCGAAACTTCAGCGATCTGTCGCGCGACATTCTGCACCACGTCAGGATCGATGCCTACGTTACCGCCGCCGAACATCTCACCACCCAGCTTGAGCATTACTCGCTTGTACGCAGTGCGGTCATTGTTGCTTGTCACGCGGATGTCTCCTAGGTGTGAGAGTGGTTGAGCAAGAGCAGTATGAATATCAGAATTGCTGCGCATATCTGAGGTCTTTATCCGGTTGCCTAGCCTACCGTGGGCACCTGCAGATGTGCGAAGAAGCCACCCAAACATGGGAAAAGCCGGCGAGGACAACGGTGCGTTGTCTTCGCCGGCATTTCTACTGCCTACCGCGTAAAGCGGGCAGTGGCCTGAGCTATGCGCTCAATTAGGCCTGTCCAACCTCAAAGCGCTGGAAGCCGGTCAGCTGGATGCCAGCCTCTTCAGCAACCTGCTTGACGGTCTTCTTGGACTCGGTCACAGAAGGCTGCTCCAGCAGAACAGCATCCTTGAAGAAGCCCTTGACGCGACCCTCAACGATGTTTGGCAGTGCCTTTTCTGGCTTGCCCTCTTCGCGAGCGGTAGCTTCAGCGATCTCGCGCTCCTTGGCAACGATCTCAGCTGGGACATCATCGATGCTCAGGTAACGCGCCTTCAGCGCAGCAACCTGCATTGCGGCAGCGCGTGCAGCCTCAGCGTTGTCACCGGTGTAAGCAACCAGAACGCCAACTGCTGGAGGCAGGTCAGCGGAACGGTGGTGCAGGTACACAGCAACGTTGTCGCCCTCGATGGTGACAGCGCGCTTGAGCTCCAGCTTCTCGCCAATCTTGGCGGACAGCTGCTGGAGTGCTTCGTTGGCGGTCTGACCGTCAACGTCAACGTTCTCCAGCTCCTCGCGGGAGTTTGCCTTTGCAGCAGCGGCAGCTTCAGCAACCTTGTTAGCAAAGTCGATGAACTCGGAGTTCTTTGCCACGAAGTCAGTCTCTGCGTTGACCTCGATCATGGTGTTTCCGGAAACAGCGATCAAGCCTTCGGAAGCGGAGCGCTCAGCGCGCTTGCCCACGTCCTTGGCACCCTTGATGCGCAGGATCTCGATGGCCTTGTCGAAGTCGCCGGTGGCTTCCTCGAGTGCCTTCTTGCAGTCCATCATGCCGGAGCCGGTGATTTCGCGGAGCTTCTTAACGTCTGCTGCGGTGTAGTTCGCCATGTGTGGCGTTCCTCCTTATTGGTGGAAAGGTCTAAGTGGCCGTATTAACAACAGCCTAAGTGAAGACGATCGCCCACGCCCGTTGGATACCGTCACGGCGTTCCATACGGGGTGGGCGAACGTTGGGCTTACTCTGCGGACTTGTCCTCAGAAGCTTCTGCTGCTGGAGCCTCGGAGGCAGGAGCCTCGGTGGACTCAGCTGCTGGAGCCTCGGTCTTGTCAGCGTTATCTGCATCGCCCGCTGCTTCCTTAGCTGCAGCTTCCTGGCGCTCAGCGCGAGCCGCGCGGCCAGCCTCTACTGCGGAGGAAATGACGGAGGTCAGCAGGTTTGCGGAGCGGATGGCATCGTCGTTACCCGGGATTGGGAAGTCAACCACGTCTGGGTCACAGTTGGTGTCCAGGATTGCCACCACGGGGATGTTGAGCTTGTGAGCCTCAGCAACCGCGATGTGCTCCTTGTTGGTGTCCACGATCCACAGTGCGGATGGCACCTTGGTCATGTCAGAGATGCCGCCCAGAACGCGCTCGAGCTTGTTACGCTCGCGGGTCAGCATCAGGATTTCCTTCTTGGTGCGACCCTGGTAGCCGTCCTCAGCAGCGTCCATTGCCTGGAGCTCCTTGAGGCGGTGCAGGCGCTTCGCCACGGTCTGGAAGTTGGTGAGCATGCCACCCAACCAGCGGTGGTTCACGTAAGGCATGCCCACGCGGTCAGCCTCAACCTGAACGGCTTCCTGTGCCTGCTTCTTGGTGCCCACGTAGAGCACGTTGCCGCCGTGGGCAACGGTCTCCTTGACGAATTCGTATGCTTCGTCGATGTAGGTCAGGGTTTGCTGCAAGTCAATGATGTAGATGCCGTTGCGGTCGGTGAAAATGAAACGCTTCATTTTCGGGTTCCAACGACGGGTCTGGTGACCGAAGTGGACACCGGCATCGAGCAGCTCGCGCATAGTAACAACAGCCATGGTGTTACAGGGGCAGTCTCGCTGGATCAGCGCTTCTGTATGAAGTGCTGCCCCTTCCTCGCTTTCAAAAGTCTAGGGTTCTTACGGTTTCTTCGCCTCACTCGCACTCATCCGGTTGTGGTTGAGGTTTGTGCGACGTCCTGGCAGACATCCTCAAGGCCGTGCCCAACCTGTGCCTCACGAGAAGTGAGGACCGTAGTGGTTGAACCATAATGTGAGGTCGTATTGCGTCTACGCGTAGTCAGCATGTTCGGCTTGGCAAGCGGTAATACGTCCCGCTTACTTTTCAGTTTGTTGTAGCCAAGTCTTGGCACACTGCTGCGCACAACTCTACCCCGACTTCCACTTCCTCAACAACTTCGTTGAGCAGCGTGTCTGTGGATAAAGTTCGTTATCCACAGGCTGGCGGAGTGGGTGGTTGTTCTTCATCTTTTCCGACGTCACATTTGTCTCATGAACTCTCACCCCTCCGGCACGCTCACCGTAACGCACCGCATGGCCGTTCGCTTCTGCGCTTTCCTCACCACACTCACACTGATCACCTTTCTGACCTGCTTCAACACCACTGTGGATGCCGCACAAGCTCCCCCACCACACCCGATTCCAGCCTCGGACGCGCCTACGATCTCTGCAACTCATCGTCTCCCCATCGCGCACGCCCCCTCGAGTGATCCAACCGACGCAGTTCTGCTTCCCGCGGAGATTCCAGACCAGAACTGGAATCGGGGCCACCGTGGCGTCGACTTAAAGGCCAACCCAGGCGACGCGGTGCTGGCCTCACGAGGAGGAACCGTCTACTACGCGGGGGTCGTGGTGGGAACGCCGACGATTTCGGTTCTGCATTCTGACGGACTTCGTACCACCTATCAGCCAGTTACCGCCACCGTTCGCAAAGGTCAGGCGGTGCGTCGAGGCGAACAGATCGGCACTGTGGCGGACGCTTCCCTACTTGGACAGCATGCGCGAAAGTCTCCTGGGCTTTCTTGGGGCGCGAAGATAGACGAGCGCTATATTGACCCGATGACGTTGCTGGGCACTCCCCATGTGCGGCTGTACCCGGACGAGCGGTGAGGGGGCGAGGGCTAGTCGTCTGCTCCACTGCGGGGGTGAGCTTGGCGGAAGACGGCCTGGAGTCTTTCGGTTCCCACGTGGGTGTAGATCTGGGTCGTGGCCATGCTGGAGTGTCCGAGAAGCTCTTGCACGGAACGCAGATCCGCCCCACCTTCCAGCACTGCAGTGGCCGTGGAGTGGCGGAAGCCGTGCGGGGAAAGCGTGGGACCACTGGCCTCAGAAGTGACGCGCTGGACCAGACTGCGTACTTGGCGTTGGTCGATACGGCCACCCCTCGAGCCGAGGAACAATGCTGGACCGCCCGTAGTGAGCAACTCCGGGCGCGCGTCCATCCACGCCGATAGCGCCTGAATCACTTGGGAGCCAAAGGGCACCACGCGAGTCTTGTTGCCCTTACCGGTCACGCGGAGGTAGCGGTTGTTCAGGTCAACGTCGGCCACGTCTGCGCTGACTAGTTCGCCGACGCGAATACCTGTGGCATAGAGCATTTCGAGGATCGCCCAGTCACGAATGGCGAGCGCTTTCTGGCGGGGATTCTTCGCATCTTCCGCCTCGTTGGCTTCGGATTTCGCACGTTCCCGAGCAGCATCCAGCAGTTCTTTAGCCTGGTCCACCCGCAGTACGCGTGGAAGATGGCGCTGCGGTTTCGGTGCCTTGAGCGAGGAAACAGGATTGGCCTCCACCAGTTCGCGGTGTGCCAAGAATCCGCCGAACCCCTTCAGTGAGGAGACCATGCGGGCGATGCTCGCGCGGCTGGCTTCGCTTTCCACTGCCCATCCCAGCACGTCACGGGCGTGCTCGAGGGTCAGCTCGGAGATCTGAGTCTTGCCCTCAAGAGCCGTCGATAGATCTTGGTGATAGGCGCGAATGGTGTTGTCCGAGCGCCCTAGCACCAGCTGCAGGTGTTCTTCGTAGTCCCGCATTGCTTGTCCCAGCGGCGAGTTCGGGTCGACTCGGCTTCGTTTCTCCTCCGCTGGGCTACCGGAGTTACCAGTGGGACTCATGTGGCCAATGATAGACCGGCCTCGCGCCTAGTCACGAACTTTGACCCACCGATCTCCCATTCTTCGCAAAAGTCCCCCTGCCTCTAGGTCTCTGACCAACTTCATCACCAGCACCCCGTCTAAACCCGTGTCTCGCTGAATCTCGGTCATACTGCCGCTGTCATCGTTCTCGATTCCCGCGGCGTCGAACACTGCGGTTTCTTGCCAACTCAACTTCGGTCCGGTTCCTCGCTGATCAAAACCACCTTCGGCCCCTCTCCCTTCGCCCCGATTATTCTCGCTTCCACCGGAAGTACAGACATCCAACTCCAGTTGCTTGCCAAGCGGTTCCACCGCGTCCAGGATGTCTTGGGATGTTATTGCCATCTGCGCTCTGCCCTCTTGGATACGCAACAACGTGCCTTGGCTCGCCGCTGTGTCCACTGGGCCTGGAACCGCAAGCGTGGGCTTGAGCATTGATTCGGCCCAGTTCATGGTGTTGATAGCCCCCGAGCGCACAGGTGCCTCCACCATGACTGTGCCCTTTCCCAGGGCTGCCGCTAGGCGGTTGCGCGTAAGAAACCGGTGACGAGCGGCACTCGTTCCCGGCGCGTACTCACTGACGATCAGCGATCCGGAATTCACCATGCGGGTAAATAACTCGTGGTTTTTCGCGGGGTAATTGACGTCCGCCCCACAGGCCATGACTGCCACCGTGTGGCTTCCCGCCTCCAGCGCGGCCATGTGCGCTTGCTTATCTATCCCATCTGCCCCTCCAGAGACCATGGTGTAGCCCTGCATACTCAGCTCCGTGGAGAACTGGTAGGCAACAGCGCGCCCATAGCGAGTGGCCGCGCGCGTGCCCACCACGGTGATGGAATGCTTCACCAGTTCCGCCAGGCTCGCCTCCCCGCGCACCCACACGGCAAACGGCGCCTCAGCTTGTCCCCTGACTCCCGCGTCTTTATCTGCCCCGGTTCCCATCATCCTCACGAAGGCATCCGTGAATTCCGTGGGCCATTCTTCCGAGTCCGAGGCCAGCAAGCGCATCCCCATCCGCTTGCTCCGCTCCTGGGTAGCACGTGGGTCAAAGTCATAGCGGTGCGCTGTCGCGTTAAGCAAAGACTCCGGCAGAGCTTCATCCCGGCGCAAAATCATCCCCGCCACCCGAATGGCATCTCCTGGGGTTTGATTCATCCGTCTCAGTTCCCACCCGTCCGGCCACAGAAGATCGAGCACATCCCGCCTACTGCCTTCCACCACGTGTCGCAGGTAGATCCACGCGAGTTCGGTGCGCTGATGTTCACTCAGAGTCATCGCTGTACATCTCCACTGCATCGAGAATCTCCGCTGCCCCCGGGCGCGTCTTGCCGTGCAAATCCGCCAGCGTCCAACTGACCCGCAGCGCTCTATCCACTCCGCGCTGCGAAAGCGTTCCTCGCCGCAGAAGATCCTGGAGCGCCCACATGCCCTCGTCCTCCGCCGGCGCATCCCTGCGCATGACCTTTCCCGGAATGTTCGCGTTGACGGCGTGCTTGTAGGTTCCTTCCTTATCGACGCCTGCCCATCGCGCTCGCGCCCGTCCATCTGCCTCCACCACGCGCTGCCTCACTGAGGCAGAACTCTCCTCCCCACCGGGGCGGAGAGACGCCAGCTTGTTACTTCGGGTTCGCGCGAAGATGTCGATTCGATCCCGCAGCGGACCGGAGAGTTTCGATTGATAGCGCGCACGAATCCCCGAGGCGCAGGTGCACTGTGTGTCGAACTCCGCTCCACACGGACACGGATTGGCCGCACACACTAATTGGAACTTCGCGGGAAACTTCCACGTTCTTTGCTGCCGGGTCAGCTCCACATACTGGGTCTCCATCGGTACGCGGAGGGTATCCACCACTGCTCGCGCCACTTCTGGGATTTCGTCGAGGAACAGCACTCCGTGATGAGCCAAGCTCACCGCGCCGGGTTTGGGGCGTGCACCACCCCCAATTAATCCTGCCTGAGTGACTGTGTGGTGAGGGGCGATAAAAGGGCGCCTGCCCAAGAAGATCTGGTGCATCTGGCTGTTGCCTCCGGCGATGGAGTGCAGCGCAGCGCTTTCCAACAACTCGTGGGTGGTCAACTCCGGCAAGATTCCCGGAAGGCGCTGAGCGAGCATCGACTTTCCCGTTCCCGGAGGGCCCAACAACATGAGGTTATGCCGCCCGGCTGCGGCCACTTCCAGTGCGCGACGAGCTTCCGGTTGAGAGGCGACGTCGGCCATGTCCGGTGCGTCATCAGTGTGTCCTCTCCAGCTGCTCGCGCTCCTATTTGGCTCTTGCGCGTGCATTCCCTCAGCGCCCTGTCTGTCAGTGCCCTGTCCGCCAACACCCTGACTGTTTGCATCCTGACCCATCAGTTGCGCGAACTCCCGCGCCTCCATCAGTCCCTCCCCTGAGCGCATCCAGCGCACCACGTCAACGAGTGCACCCGCCACCCAGATCCGCACATCCTGGACAAGCTCTGCCACGTGTGCCGCCTCGGCATAATTGGCTTCCGGCACAACCATGCAGCGGAATCCTCGCCTGCTGGCAGCCACCGCGCTGGGAAGCACACCAGAGACAGGACGCAGCCTTCCGTCCAGACCAAGCTCGCCCACCAGCACAGCGCTCTTGAGCCTCTCCTGCATCCCTGCCCTAGTGGTTCGCGCAGCCAACATCGCACAGACCATCGCCAAGTCATACCGAGCACCGTGCTTGGGCACTCCCGCGGGAGATAAGCTCATCACCACCTTTTGCCCCGGCCACTGCAAACCAGAGTTATTCAGCGCAGCCCGCACGCGATCCCGTGCCTGCACCACCGCCGCATCCCCCATGCCGATCACGCTGATGCCCGGCAAGCCCATTCCCAAGTCGCACTCGACTCGTACCGCCAGTCCCTCCAAACCTTCCAATGCCATAGCCCACGCGTATCCCACACCCATGGTTCACCACGCCCCCATCACGTGATCGCGCACGCCAGCAGGACCGATATCCATGACGTCGAAGCGCACGTGCGGCCTATGAGCACCCGCCGCATCAAGCTGCTTCCTGCGCTCAGACATCCAGTGCGTGGCTGCCAACGAGACCTTCCGCTGCTTCGTCACAGTCACCGCTTCCAGCCCAGTGCCGAAAAACGTTCGGGCCCGGTATTTCACCTCGATAAACGCAAGCACGTCGGCTCGCTGATTATCTGGTAGTGCCACTATGTCCAGTTCCCCATAGCGGCACGTGTAGTTTCTCTCCAGGATTGTCCAGCCCAAGGTTGTCAGATAGGCCACGGCCATATCCTCGCCTGCATTGCCCAGGTGTCTCGTTGTCATGCAGGCTACGGTGCACTACGGGCAGGAGCTTGGCGTCGGGAAAAAGGGGAACGAAAACAACAAAAGACCAGGAGGTTGTGGACAACCCCTGGCCTGTGGAAGAAAAGAAAAAGAACGCTAGTTCTCCGGAAGCTGCAGCTCCGGCTTGTCCAGCTCCTCAATGTTGACGTCCTTGTACGTGATCACGCGGACGTAGCGCACGAAGCGGGCAGGACGGTACATGTCCCAGACCCACGCATCGGACATGCGAACCTCGTAGTAGACCTCGCCGCCGGAATTACGCGGAATCAGCTCCACGGCATTAGCCAGGTAGAAACGGCGTTCGGTCTCCACCACATAGGAAAACTGGCTAACCACGTCGCGGTATTCGCGGTACATGGACAGCTCGACGTTTGCCTCGTAGTCGTCTAGCTCTTCAGCGCTCACTTGAGCCTCCACACCTTCTAAGAAAATCGCGCGCCACAGTACACGCCCAGGCGTGTCCCGCAGCTCAATCAGGCTTTACGTGCGCTGCTGCTCGTACTCAGCACGAGCCGCCGCCACATTTTTGTAAGTGTAACGGTGATGCGGGGTTCCGCCGTGGAGACTCACCGCGCGCATGTGATCCGCAGTGCCATATCCCTTGTGCCCTGCCAGTCCATAACCCGGGAATTCCGCGTCCATCTCCACCATCAGCCGGTTCCGCGAGACTTTGGCCAGCACACTCGCGGCACTGATGCACCGCGAGAGCTGATCGCCTTTGAGCATCGGCAAGTGCGGTTGCATCAGCCCCGGCACTTTCACCGCATCGGTCAGTACGTAGCCGGGAATGACATCGAGCACGGCCACCGCCCGGCGCATGCCGTCCACGTTGGCAGGCTGAATGCCTCGCCGATCAATCTCTGCGGCGGTCACGTGGATCACGGACCACGCCACAGCCTTGTCTTGAATAACCCCGAACAGCTGATCACGCTTTTTCGGCGAGAGCTTCTTCGAGTCCGTCAGAGAGTCCAACTCCGGAATCGAGCCCGACGGAAGAATGCAGGCCGCCATGGTGATCGGCCCACAGCACGCGCCACGCCCGGCTTCATCCACTCCCGCCACGGGCCCCAAGCCCGCCACGTCTAACGCGTGCTCCAGAGTGCGTGCATGCGACATCTCACGGACCTGCGGGCGCGCCGAGGTGGCTGGGTGTTCAGTAGATAACACGGGTTCGGCTTAAAAATTCAGCGCTTAAGCAGCCTGGTTGTCCACGGATTCCACGCGGCCAATGCGACTGACGGGCAGCACGATCGCCTCCACGCGTCCCACCACGTTGCTGACTGGCACCGTGCCCTGCAGCTCATCGCCCATGTGTCCGCGGGAATCCAGCGAGTTGGTGCGGTTATCGCCCATCATCCACAGGTGATCGTCCGGCACGGTCACGGGGCCGAAGTACTCTCCACCGCAAGCCTCTGAGCCCGTCGGAGAAGCAATGGGGAAGGCCGGAGGGTCATTGATGTACGGCTCATTGAGCAGCTTGCCGTCCACCATGATGCCCTTGTCCCCCTCCTGGCAATGCACCGTCTGCCCACCGGTGGCGATCACTCGCTTTACCAGCGTGTTCACGTCCGGCGCGACCAGGCCGATGAAGGTACCCGCGTTCTGGATGCCGCGGATGACCTTATTGGAGTTACGGGTGGAGACGTAGCTGCCGTTCCACGAATCGGGTCCTTCAAAGACAATCACGTCGCCCGGCTCGGGGCTTTCGTCGTCTCCGTAAGCAAGCTTGTTGACGAAGATGCGGTCTGGAGTACAGCCGTTGCAGCCATGCAGGGTTTGCTCCATGGACTCAGAGGGAATCAGGTACAAGCGCCCAACAAACGTGTTGAACGCACCGAGGAGCAGCAGCGTCACCACGATGATGATCGGCATTTCTACCCACCACGGGTAGGTCTTCTTTTCCTTCTTTTCCTTCTTGCGGGCCATGGCGGCACCGGTAGCGGCCTGTTGGCCGGTCGGATCGGAATCTTGAGCACGCTGTTCAGTCACAAGGTGACAGCGTACCAGCGGGAACTGTCACCTCTGGTGAGTCACGTGCTGTCCGTGTCTGTGTAGCGGTTGACGTGCGGTGTTCTTTTTCTCCGACGCCATACTCCGCCCCACGTCCCACGATGAGCCCAACACAAAACCCCCAACCGCAACCACGCGAGGTGGTGACGATGGGGGCTAGTGAGAAGAAGGGGAAGCTTAGCGCTTTTCCTTGATCTTGGCTGCCTTGCCGCGCAGGTTGCGCAGGTAGTACAGCTTCGCGCGACGAACCTTGCCGCGGGACAGAACATCGATGTGATCGATGTTTGGGGAGTGCACTGGGAAAGTACGCTCCACGCCGATGCCGAAGGACACCTTGCGGATGGTGAAGGTCTCGCGGATACCGGAGTTCTGACGACGGATAACAACGCCGCGGAACACCTGGATACGGGACTTGGTGCCCTCGATGACCTTGACGTGAACGTCGAGGGTATCGCCTGGGCGGAAATCTGGGATGTCGGAACGCAGCTGTGCTGCATCGACCTTGTCAAGAATATGCATGGATATAATCCTTCGTGCTCGTCTGGATAGAGGATCCTCGCGGCTTTTCACTCACTGGTGCGCCTACGGGTTCGTACCCACAACTGATTAACCCGAGTAGTATGCCAGTACCCAAGCTGATCAGGCAAATCTGACACGGCTACTTGCCAAACCCGGCCTTACGTAACGCGTCGGCCAAAGATCCGCCGCCAGCAGATGGTCGCGCACTCCCCTGCTGTTGTGGGCTCTTGCCGTTTCCGCGGCCGCCCGGATTGTTACCGCCTGGCTTCTTGCCGCTCTGTTTCCTGCCTCCCTGCTTCTTTCCTCCCTGGCCAGCACCCTGCTGTTCACCGGCACGCGAGTGGGATCGTTTGGAGTTGGCGTCAGCGGCAAGAACCAGCGACAAACCAATTCGGTTGCGCTGCACGTCAACGTCCACCACACGAACCTTGACGACCTGCCCCGAGGAGACAACCTCGTGGGGGTCTTTGACGAAGTTGGTGCTCATCTCGGAGACGTGGACTAGGCCATCCTGGTGCACGCCCACATCGACGAACGCTCCAAAGGCAGCCACATTGGTGACCGTTCCCTCGACGATCATGCCCGGAGTCAAGTCTGAAACCTTTTCCACGCCCTCGGTAAATGTCGCGGTCTTGAAGGTAGGGCGAGGGTCGCGACCGGGTTTGTCCAGCTCAGCCAGAACGTCCGTCACCGTCGGCACGCCGAATTGCTCATCGGCGAACTGCTGCGGCCGCAAGGTACTCAGCACGCGGGTGTTGCCGATGAGGGAATCCACGGACAGCCCGGACTCCTCGCTCATCCGACGCACCAGCGGGTATGCCTCTGGGTGCACAGCGGAGGCGTCCAAAGGATCCTTCGCGCCATGAATACGGAGGAATCCAGCGGACTGTTCGAAGGCTCGCGGTCCGAGACGAGGAACCTTGAGCAACTCCTTGCGAGAAGTGAACGCGCCGTTGTCATCGCGGTAGGCCACGATGTTGTCCGCCAGAGTCTGGGTGACTCCGGCCACGCGCTGCAGCAACTGGGCAGAAGCAGAATTAACGTCCACGCCCACGGAGTTCACGGCATCTTCCACCACCGAATCCAATCCCGCGCTGAGGAGATTCTGGTTCACGTCATGCTGGTACTGGCCCACGCCGATGGACTTCGGATCGATCTTGACCAGCTCGGCCAAGGGATCCTGCAGGCGGCGGGCAATCGAGACCGCGCCACGTAGAGAGACATCCATCTCCGGGAACTCGCGCGCCGCCACCTCCGATGCCGAGTACACCGATGCTCCCGACTCGGACACGATCACTGCTTGCGGCTTAGCGCCACCGGCCTGCGCAATCAGATCCGCGATCTCCCGCGCCAGCTTTTCTGTCTCGCGAGAAGCTGTGCCGTTGCCCACGGCCAACAGCTCCACACCATGCTTGGCAGTGAGCTCAGACAGCACGGTCCTAGCCTGATCCCACTTCGCCGCGCCTTGGTGCGGGTAGACGATGACGGTATCCAGCACCTTGCCCGTGGCATCCACCACGGCGCACTTCACGCCATTGCGGTAGCCGGGGTCCAGCCCCAGCGTCGCCCGTTGACCAGCCGGTGCTGCCAGCAGTAGATCTTTCAGGTTGCGGGAGAACACCTCCACGGCGCCTTCATCGGCACGCTCCTTGAGTCGCATGCGTACATCCACCGCGGAGCTGACGGCCAACTTGGTCCGCCATGCAAAGCGCACGCACTCCGCGCGGAATTTGTCTGCCACATCGCCTTGTGGCTCCAGCTCTGCGTCCCGCGCAATGAGCTGCTGGAAGTAGGCATTATCGGCATCCTCATCGGAGCCGTCACCAGCGGCAAAGTTCACGCGCAGCACGCCTTCGGTTTCACCTCGCAGCAGTGCCAAAATGCGGTGGCTGGGCAGCGCGGTGAACGGCTCCGAGAACTCAAAGTAGTCCCGGTACTTCGCACCTGCGTCCTCTTTCCCCTCGACTACTTCAGCGATGGCACTGCCCCGGGCGTAGAACTCGTCGCGGACACGGCCCACCACGTCCGCATCGGTGGCGATGTCCTCCACCACGATGTGCCGGGCGCCGGTGAGCACGGAGGTGGCGTCGGGAAAACCCTCCGTCACGAACTCGGCGGCCAATTCGGCCGGATCCACCGTGACTCCTGGGGCAACCAGCTGCTTGGCTAGAGGTTCCAGACCGGCCTCGCGGGCGATCGTCGCCTTGGTTCGGCGCTTGGTCTTGTACGGCAGGTAGAGATCTTCCAGGCGCGCCTTCGTGTCTACGCCGAGAATCTCCGCCCGTAGCTCGTCGGTGAGCTTGCCCTGCGCCTCGATGGCCTCGATGACCGTAGCCTTGCGGTCCTCGAGTTCTCGCAGGTAGTTCAGCCGGTGTTCCAACGTTCGCAGTTGGGTGTCATCCAACCCGCCGGTCTTTTCCTTGCGGTAGCGGGCGATGAAAGGCACCGTGTTTCCTTCATCCAACAGGGCGATCGCCGCCTTGACGTTGTTTTCTCCGACGCCAAGTTCGCGCGCAATAGTCTGGCTAATCATCTGGATCACTCTAATAAAGCGGGTGCGTGGCTAGTTCATTCGGCACGCAATGGGGATGCTCAGATCCGCTTTCTGCAGCTCAGCGCGGCGAGTGGAGCCGTACCACAGGCCCTGGGACCCGTCCGGTGCTTTCGGTAGCGCTTCTGCAATGGTCTGCGTGATATCCGCATCCGGCAAAGATTCCGGGGCGGTGGCTCCCACCACGATCCGATGCAAGCTCTCCGCGATGGGAGGGGCTTCGAATCGCTGCTGCCACTCGGTAACCAGCATGTTGTCCGGCTCGCACCCGGCGGCCACGTCTGCGATATGCACCTGGATGTCACACGCCCCGCGTTGACTCAGCGTTTCCGCGATCCTGCGTGCCACCGCATCAGTATCCGCGGCGCGCAGCAGCGCGTTGATATCGGCGAGCACGGGATGCGTGAGCTGCTGAGTCATTGCGGAATCGCCTTATCCCTTGAACTGCCCGGTCACTGCCGGGGACAGATTGGTGTAGACGTGCTTGTGCTCCTGGTATTCCGCCAAACCGGTGGGACCCAGCTCGCGTCCGTTGCCGGACTGCTTCATACCGCCCCACTCCGCCTGCGGCAGGTAAGGGTGGAAATCGTTGATCCACACGGTGCCGTGACGGAGCTTGCGCGCCACTCGCTCGGCCGTGCCCGCATCCGAAGTCCAGACGGCTCCAGCGAGCCCGTACTCCGTGTCGTTGGCAATGGCGACTGCCTCGTCCTCCGTGGAGAACGTCTCGATGGTCACCACTGGGCCGAAGGCCTCGTCATGCACACAATCCATGTCTTGGGTGCACTCGTCCAAGATCGTCGGCAAGTAGTACACCCCCGCAGTCAGATCGGTCTCGCCCGTTCCGTGGTCACCCTGATTGTCTTCCGCAGTAGGAATGCGGCCGCCCGTGGTGATCTTCGCGCCCTGTTCCTTTGCCTTTTCGACGTAAGCAACAATCTTTTCCCGATGTTCTTCGGAAATCAGAGGGCCTGTCTCCGCCACGGAATCGACGGGGCCACCCACCTTGATCTTGGCCGTGCGCTTGGTGAATTCCTCCACGAACTTGTCATGGATGGATTCCTCAACCACGATGCGGGAACCCGCGGAGCACACCTGACCGGAATGGAAAAACGCAGCAGACATGGCGTTATCTACGGCAGCGTCGAAGTTGGCGTCGGCAAAAATAACATTGGGGTTCTTGCCACCCAGCTCTAATGCTGTGCGCTTGACGGACTCTGCGGCGTTCTTCGCAATCAGACGGCCGGTGACCAGTCCGCCGGTAAAGGAAACCATGTCCACGTCTGGGTGCTGGCTCAGTGGATTACCGCAGCTAGCACCGGCGCCGGTGATCAGATTGCCCACGCCGTCCGGCAGTCCGGCTTCCTTGAGGATGCTCAGCAGCATCATGGCGGTGTGCGGGGTCAGCTCCGCCTGCTTGAGAACAAAGCTATTTCCGGCGGCCAAGGCGGGCGCGACCTTCCAGCTGACCTGCAGCAGCGGGTAGTTCCACGGGGTGATCAACGCGCAGACGCCCACGGGTTCGGCGTCGACACGAGAACGCACATCCGGGTTGCCAGGATCGACAACGCGGCCTGCCTCGTGCGAAGCCAACGTGCCGAAGTAGTCAAAAGCACCAGCGATATCGTCCATGTCCGCCTGCGACTCTTCGAGACGCTTGCCCGTATCTGCGGACTCGGCGGCGGCAAACGTGTCCTTGCGCTCGCGGATAATATCCGCGACCTTCAGCAACAACTTGCCGCGCTCCATCGCGGGAACCGACGACCAGACACCAGAATCGAAGGACTTGCGCGCAGCCTCGATCGCACGAATCGTGTCCTCCTCCCCCGCCTCAGAGACCGTTCCTACGGTGGAACCGTCTGCTGGATTGATGATGGTGCGGGATTCTGCCGACGCTGCGGGTTGCCACTTACCATCGATAAACAGAGTCGACGGAGTAGATCCGTCCGTGGCTCCGCGCAACATGTCGCACTGGGTGGGGTCAAACAAGGTAGTCAAGGTTGTCGAGCTCCTATAAATCTCTCAGAGGCGAAAAAATGCAACGGCAGAGTGTGGGCCAATGAGCCAATCGCCTCTGGTGCGGGTTTTGTCTGGATGCCAGCCTACGGAATCTGTTGGCGCTTCCGCGACGTGGCAGGACTGGCGGTTAGGCGTCCTCTGACCATTCGCGAGCGGGCTCCGAACCGTCCGTGATATCTGACGTTCCGGGCAGATCACGCTGAATGTGCAAGAACTCCAAGTGGCGTTCATAGAGGTCAAGCACATTATTGATCAGTTGATCTTGCGTGTAGCCAAACACGTCATATCCCAAAGAACCAGTGCGATCGAAGACCTCGAGGCGGTAATAAACCTCTCCATCGCTGGTGTTTCGCGTGAACGACGGCACAGGATGCTCCATCGGATAGACCTGGTAGCGGAAATCCTGCTCCTGATCCATATCTACCGTGAGATCCAGCTGCGATACTGGCAATCCAGAAACCGCGGAGCTGATAAGTACGGCCTTCAGTCCCTTGTTCTCCAGCTCTCTGGTGACCTGTTCCAACGCAGGTTGAGCCACAGCGTCTAGGTATTCCTGTGCTCGCTTACTGTGTGGCCACGTTGAGGCTCGGCTCAGGCGGTGGCGCCAACCCACATTCTGGGAACCCGAACCAGTTCGTCCGGAGATCGCGCCATGGAAGGAAATTGCCCGGGCGTTGGTGTGGTAATTCTCCAACCGGAACGAGCGGACCAGTCCCAACATCACGCCGTACATCACCACGGCAAATGGCAATCCCATCACCACGGTGGCGGATTGGACAGTGGTCACACCGTCCATTTGCAGAAGAACAATGGTCAGCACCCCCACCAGAACGGACCACAACATACGGGAGTACTTTCCGCCGTCCTGCCTACTATCCGTGATCTTCGACGTGAAGTTGGAAAGCACCAGCGCACCAGAATCGGCAGACGTGATGTACAGCAACAGGCCAACGAGTGTGGCCAAACCGATGAGGAAAGTCGCACCGGGGTAGGTGCTTAAAAGGTCATAGAAACCCTGTTCCGGGGCAGCCGCCGTGGTCTCTCCAAATGCGAAATCTCCGCCGTTGATGATGCGATCCAACGCGGAGTTTCCGAAGAAGCTCATCCACGCCAAGATGAAGAAAAACGGAATGGTCAGCACGCCCACCACGAACTGACGCAGTGAACGGCCACGGGAGATACGCGCCAAGAAAAGACCCACGAATGGTGCCCATGCCACCCACCAAGCCCAGAAGAATAGGGTCCAACCAGACATCCATTCCTTCACGGCGGCTTGATCCTCGACGAATGCAAAGGTTTCCATGGTCATGCCTGGGAAAGACGAGACATAGTCGCCGATATTCATCACGAAGGCGTCGAACAAAAACGCGGTCTTGCCTGTGGCAACGACCCACACCAGCAGACCCAGCGCCAGCACCACGTTGAGCTCACTGAGCAGCTTAATTCCCCTATCCACGCCCGAGACTGCAGAAATGGTGGCAACCACCACGGCGATGGCGACGAGGGCAATCTGCGCAGCTAGCGATTGCTCGATCCCGAACATGAGGCTGAGACCATAGTTCAACTGCACCACGCCGATACCCAGCGATGCCGTAATACCAAAGACCGTTCCCAACACCGCAGCAATATCGACGGTATCGCCGATAGGGCCATGAATGCGCTTGCCGAAAATAGGCGATAAAGCGCTGCGGATCGCCAACGGCATATTGAGGCGGTAGGCATAGTAGCCAAAAGCCATGCCCATCAGGGCATACATTGCCCAACCAGTGACACCGTAGTGGAACAGCGCCCACACCACGGCCTGCTCGGCGGCCGCCTGGGACTCCGGAGTGAGCTCAGGTGGGGCCAAGTACTGAGTGACGGGTTCCGCCACCGAGAAGAACATGAGATCCACGCCGATACCCGCGGCAAACAACATGGCCGCCCACGAGAACAAGCGGAACTGAGGGCGAGAATGATCCGGCCCCAGACGAATCGTGCCTGCCTTGGAGAACGCCACCCACAAGACAAAACCCACGACGATCGTGCTGGTCAAGATATAGAACCAACCCAGGTTGGTGGCGATCCAACCGGTCACCGTGGCCAACTGTTCGGCCGCAGAATCCTTGCCTATACCCGCGTAGAGCGTGACAGCCAACACGCCAGCTGCGGAAATGAGAAAGACCGGCCAATTAATGCGCGGGCTCTCCACGCTTCCCGGCAGGTATGGCTCCGAGCTTCCCACGTTGTACGACCCGATCACCACTTCTGGCTGGATCTGCTCTGACGCTCGTCTTTCGTCGGTGGGGTCGTGCGAGTTCTCTGAATTTTTCATCCAGTTATCTCCTCAAATGTCGTTCGCTGCAGACATGGTGCTTCCGCAGCTTTTACGTTCATGAAACGTCAATCTGGTCGAGTTGCGACCCACGTGCCTGGCGCCTGATTCACAAGGATTGACTGCCAACAACACGCAACGTTTTCACCCTACACAGGAGTGAAGTTGTCTTTTGATGCTTTAGATCAGTCCTCCAAACTTGCAGCCGAAGGCAGCATAGATCCACGTCAAAACGGCATTCTGGTAGCGTCGAGCCAAGAATGGCTCGGGCAAGACATGCCACACGAGCCGTCGCAGATCCGAATGAGAACCGACACAGAGAGGTCCTATATATGGCGTTCACAAGCGTTGTGCGTTCCCTATTTAATTCCAACGACACCGCGGGTGAGGTGGTGGAAGACCGCCGACGTGATGCGGTGATCGTGGGTGGCGGATCCGCCGGATCTGTGATGGCCAATCGATTGAGTGAGGATCCAGATCAGTCCGTGATGGTTCTGGAAGCTGGCCGCATGGATTCCATCTGGGATCTCTACATTCACATGCCGTCTGGGTTCTCTTTCCCCATCGGCAATAAGCACTACGACTGGATGTACGAGACCGAACCAGAGCCAGAGATGAACGGACGGCGCGTACCTCATGCGCGTGGCAAGGTTTTGGGTGGCTCCGGTTCCATCAACGGCATGATTTTCCAGCGTGGCAACCCCATGGATTACGAAAAGTGGGGCCAGCTTCCCGGCATGAGCAACTGGGATTATGCACACTGCCTGCCGTACTTCAACAAGATGGAAACCGCTAAGGGTGCAGATCCACAGGATCCTCGCCGCGGTCATGACGGCCCTCTGTACTTGAGCCGCGGACCGGCCACCACTCCCCTGTTCCAAGCGCTATTTAAGTCTGTGCAGCAAGCCGGCTACCACCTGACCAACGATGTCAATGGCTACCGCCAGGAGGGGTTCGCTCCATTCGACCGCAACATTAAGCACGGCTCTCGAGCCTCCTCTGCGCGTTCCTACCTGCACCCCGTTAAGGATCGGAAGAACCTCGATATCCGTACCAGGGCATTCACCACCCGCGTTCTGTTCGAGGGAACCAAGGCGGTTGGCGTCGAATACGAATGGAAGGGCAAGACCCACCGCGTGTTTGCGGACAAGGTCATCCTCTGCGGCGGTGCCATCAACACTCCACAGCTACTGCAGCTGTCCGGCGTGGGCCCACGTGAACTGCTGGAAGACCACGACATCGACGTGGTCAAGGACCTTCCAGGCGTGGGCGAGAACCTGCAAGATCACCTCGAGGTCTACATCCAGTACGAAGTGGATACCGAGTACTCTTCCCAGCCCTACCTGCACAAGTGGCGCTGGCCGCTGATGGGGCTGCAATGGTTGCTCACCAAGAAGGGACCGGTGGCCACCTCGCACTTCGAGGCGGGCGGCTTCGTTCGTTCCAATGACGACGAGGACTACCCGAACCTCATGTTCCACTTCCTGCCCATGGCCGTGCGCTACGACGGCACCCCAGCCAAGGTCAAGCACGGCTTCCAGTGGCACGTGGGACCAATGTTCTCGGACACCAAGGGCTGGGTACGCATCCAGTCCAAGGATCCGCACGTCAAGCCAAAGATGCTGTTCAACTACCTTCGCACGGAGCAGGACCGCCGCGAGTGGGTTGAGGCCGTACACAAGGCGCGCGAATTGATGGCCACCGATGCGATGGCTGAACACGGCACCAAGGAGTTCTCCCCAGGACCCGCCGTCCAGTCCGACGAAGAGATCTTGGAGTGGGTGCGCAACGACGGCGAAACCGCTCTGCACCCTTCCTGCACGGCGAAGATGGGTCCGGCAGAAGACGAGATGGCCGTGGTGGATCCTGAATCCATGCAAGTCCACGGCACTGAGGGCCTATACGTGGTGGACGCGTCCGTCATGCCGATCATCACCAACGGCAACATCTACGCGCCCACGATGATGCTGGCGGAGAAGGCAGCGGACCTGATCCGTGGCAAGCAGCCACTGGAGCCAAATAACGCCCCCTTCTACCAGGCCAAGAAGGATATGCCGCTATACGCCGAAGGCGAAGCAGCGCGCGATCACAAGCACGCCATCCCTGGCGCGGATCACTAGCGCCTAGTCCTCCGGCGAGCAGCCTGCTTCTAGGGCTTGCTCGTCGCGGGGGCTGAGTTCCCCGGCGGCTCGCAGCTGTTCCAGCAGCTCGGGCCGCCTTTGTGCTGTGCGTAGCAGCGCCTGATCCCGGCGCCACCGGTCCACCTTCTTGTGGTTGCCGCTCAGCAGCACCGGCGGCACCTCGTGCTCGCGCCACAGACGTGGCTTGGTGTAGCTGGGGCCTTCCAGCAGCCCATCTTGGAAGCTATCTTCCTGGTGGCTGGCTTGATTTCCCAGCACACCGGGGATGAGCCGGACCACGGCCTCGGCCATGACCAGCACCGCAACCTCCCCGCCGATGAGCACGTAATCGCCGATGGATACTTCCTCCACCCGGTACGTCCGCGCCGCTTCGTCCACCACACGCTGATCGATGCCCTCGTATCGGCCGCACGCGAACACCAGGTGGTCCTCCTGCGACCATCGTTCGGCCATGTCTTGGGTGAACGGAGTGCCCGCCGGGGTGGGCACGATCAACAGTGGGGTCTTGTTATTTTCGACGCCAGGTCGCTCATCCTTGGCGTCGGAAACGATAGACGAGGAAGCCGACGGACGGTGCGGGACCGAAGAGGTCAGATCTGCGGACTCAGCCGCTACCCCAGTACCGGCGGCCACGTCGTCCAACGCTGGCCCCCACACCTCTGGCTTCATGACCATTCCGGGGCCACCACCGTAGGGAGAATCGTCCACGGCTTGGTGAACGTCCTTGGTCCAGGAACGGAGATTATGCACCCCGACCTGCAAGATTTCGGACTCGATGGCTTTACCCAGCAGCGCGTGCCGGAGAGGCTCGAGGTACTCGGGGAAGATGGTGATGACGTCTAGGCGCACGGCTCTCAGCGTTCCTCTCAGAGATCCAGCAGGCCCTCGGGCGGGGTGATGACCAGGGCTTCGTTGTCTAGATCCACGATGGGAACGATGGCGGTGCGGAAAGGAATCAGCACGATCTTGCCAGGCTTGGCATCGAGCGCGACCTCCAGCAGCGTGCCCGCCGGGCCGTGGGTGACACCGGTGACTTCGCCGATGTCCTCGGGTTCCGGCTCGGCACCTTCGTAGGCGCGAGCGTGAGCAGTTTCTTCGTCCACGGCGCCCACGTTGAGCACGCGGAGGCCTTCCAGCTCGTGGTCGTAGTATCCCTCTTCATCTTCGTCAAAGATGGGGTCGGCGAAAAAGCGCAGGCCACGCAGGCTCTCAGCGGCCGTGCGGTCGGTGATCTCTTCAGTGGTCAGCAGCAGGCGGCCTTGGTGCGGACGCGTGGAGCGGATAGTCAGCTCCATATCGCGTCCTGCTTGCCTACCCTGCAAAACGGTGCCCTGTGCGAACCGCAGCTCGGGCTGATCAGTGGTGACATCCACCACGAGTTCCCCACGCACGCCGTGAGGTTTGATAACGCGTCCGATCTGCAGTTCAACCATGCTGGTCAGTGTAATTCACACGGGGTGGCAGATCATACTGACGGGGCAGATAAACCGGAGGTCTCGTGGGACTGTGCCCACGAATGCAGATCCGGCTAGATCACACCTTGTGCGAGCATCGCGTCTGCCACCTTGCGGAAGCCAGCGATGTTGGCGCCGGTGACGTAGTCCCGCTCCACGTCGTACTCCTCGGCGGTCTCTGCACATGACTTGAAGATATTGCGCATGATGCCCTTGAGGCGCTTATCCGTGTACTCGAAGCTCCAGGAATCGCGGGAAGCATTCTGCTGCATCTCCAGAGCGGAGGTGGCCACGCCGCCAGCATTGGCAGCCTTACCGGGTGCAAAGCGAACCTTGCGCTTGCGGAAGACCTCGATTGCTTCCGGGGTACACGGCATGTTGGCACCCTCTGCCACGTACTTCACGCCGTTGTCTGCCAGCAGCTTTGCGGACTCACCGTCCAGCTCGTTCTGGGTGGCACATGGCAGTGCCACGTCGGCCTCGATCTCCCAGATATTGCCGTTCTCATGGAACTCGGCTTCGGAGGCTTCCTTGGCGTACTCGGAGACGCGCTCGCGTCGCTTTTCCTTCACGTCCTTGAGCAGTTCCACGTCCACGCCATCGGGAGTGGAGACAAAACCGGAAGAGTCAGAGAAGCCCACCACCGTGGCACCCAATTCCTGCGCCTTGGCGATCGCGTAGATTGCCACGTTGCCAGAACCAGAAACGATGACCTTGGCACCGTCCAGGCGTTCACCTTCGGCGCTCATCATTTCCTGCGTGAAGTACACCGCGCCGTAGCCCGTAGCTTCGGTACGCACCAGGGAGCCGCCCCACTGCAGGCCCTTGCCGGTCAGCACGCCGGATTCGTAGACGTTGTTGATGCGGCGGTACTGGCCAAAGAGGTAGCCGATCTCGCGTCCTCCCACGCCGATGTCACCCGCAGGCACATCGATCTTGTCGCCAATGTGGCGCTGCAGCTCAGTCATGAAGGACTGGCAGAAACGCATGATCTCTAGGTCTGACTTACCCTTCGGGTCAAAGTCAGAGCCACCCTTGCCACCACCGATGGGAAGGCCAGTCAAGGAGTTCTTAAAGATCTGCTCAAAACCGAGGAACTTGATGATGCCCAGGTTCACCGATGGGTGGAAGCGCAAGCCGCCCTTGTAAGGGCCCAGCACAGAGTTGAACTGCACGCGGAAGCCACGGTTGACCTGCACGTTGCCCTGATCATCGGTCCAGGGCACTCGAAAGATGATTTGGCGCTCCGGTTCACACATGCGCTCGATCAGACCGTATTCGGCGTAGTGATCATCTTTGCGCAGCACGTACTTGAGGCTTTCTAGTACCTCGGAGACTGCTTGGTGGAATTCCGGCTCTCCGGCGTTGCGCTGCAGGATCTGCTCGTAATAAGTCTTTACGGTCTGATCTACGTTCACGGTGGCGCTACCTCCAAGTTGTGTTGTCCATCATAAATTTCTCTTACCTTCCTAACTGTAGTGAGGCGCGAGACAACGAACTACCACCTAGGGGTGATTGCAGGGCTAATTGCACATACAAAAAGACCGACCCGCAGGTCGGTCTTTTTCACTCTACGTACCCGGTTATCCCAGGCCGAGCGAGAAGAATCGCAGCGAGAAATTACTCTGCGGATTCTTCAGAAGCAGCTTCCTCAGCTGGTGCTTCCTCAGATGCGGCCTCAGCAGCTGCCTCCTTCTCTGCAGCCTCTTCAGCAGCGGCAACCTCAGCAGCAGCCTTAGCCTCTGCCTCTTCCTTTGCCTTGCGCTTCTTCTCGGTGATGGCCTCTGCGGTTGGTCCGTCAGCAGCCTCGGAGAGAGCCTCGTTGAACAGGTCCAGCTTGGACTTCTTCTCTGGCTGTGGCTTCAGGGTGCCCTCGGCGCCCTCGAGGCCCTTGAACTTCTGCCAGTCGCCGGTCACCTTGAGCAGTGCGAGCACTGGCTCGGTTGGTTGTGCGCCCACGCCCAACCAGTACTGTGCACGCTCGGAATCGATGCGGATCACAGATGGGTTGTAGGTTGGCTGGTAGATACCGAGGTTCTCGATAACCTTGCCGGAACGACGGGTGCGGGCGTCTGCGACGACCACGCGGTATTCAGGGGTACGGATCTTACCCAAGCGCTGCAGCTTGATCTTTACGGCCATGATGGCTCCTTATTTGGTCACGGGGCAGTTCAGTCACCTTCTGCCGGATGCAAAAGGCCGGTTCAACCCTTGATGTTTTAGCTGCGGGTGACCACCGGCCGACCGGAGTCGGTATCGGTGTAACGCAGCAACCTTGCACATTTTAGTTGATGGGGTTCGTTTCACCAAAACCCTTCGCATCGTTGTCCGTTTCCTCGTTACAGTGGCGAGCATGTTGTCCTCCTCCCCTCGCCTCACCTCCCGTTTCGCCAGCAGTCTGCCTGCCATGTGTGCGCCGTGGTCCCCCGTTCCTTTTTCCGACGCCACCCTTCTCCTCCTCAACGAGCCCCTCTCTCGCGAGCTGGGTATTGATCCAGGGTGGCTGCGCACGGAAAATGGCTTGCGTTTCTTACTGGGAGAAGAGCTTCCGGAGGATGCCTTTCCGGTTTCCCAGGCGTATGCCGGCCATCAGTTTGGCCAGTTCAATCCACTATTGGGCGATGGTCGCGCTGCCTTACTAGGCGAGCTCGAGGTGATTTCTGCACATTCACCCGAGACTGCCGCACCGCGCGATATTCATCTGAAAGGCAGTGGGCGTACGCCTTACTCCCGGGGCGGTTCAGACGGCCGCGCGGCAGTGGGGCCGATGCTGCGGGAGTTCCTCATCAGCGAAGCGATGCACGCGATGAGCATCCCCACCACCCGCTCTTTGGCAGTCATCCTCACTGGTGAGTCCGTTCAACGAAGCATTCCTGAGCCAGGGGCGGTACTGGTACGAGTAGCTAGCTCTCATTTGAGGATCGGCAGTTTTCAATACGCCCGGATGATGCAGCAGCGCTCTCCGGAGCTCCTCCAGGAACTCGCAGATTTCGCACTGGAACGTCACCACGCCACTGGCAGCGACTCACCCTTGTCAGACGGCGACTACCTGGGACTGCTTCGAGAAGTATGCGCTAAGCAAGCGCGTCTTGTGGCGCAGTGGATGCACGTGGGATTCGTCCACGGGGTGATGAACACGGACAACGTCACCATCTCTGGTGAGACGATTGACTACGGTCCCTGTGCCTTCCTCGATTCTTTCAATCCCCACACTTGGTTTAGCTCTATTGACCAGCAGGGACGCTACGCATTCGGGCGCCAACCGGCCATCATGCTGTGGGATCTGGAACGTCTCGCGGAATCTCTGCTTCCTCTGATTGAGGAGCAGTTGGATACTGATACCGAGGGGGCAGTAGCCGCAGCCACGGAGGTCTTGCAGGAATTCCAATCGATGTATCGCGATGCGTTTACGCGGACGATGCTGCCCGCATTGGGATTCTCGACGGAAGACTCCGCGTCCCCTAGCTCGGAACAGTTTGCCCTGTGCGACGAGTTTGTGGAGTGGCTCAACGTGGCGCAACCCGATCAGCTCTCAGTCCTGCGGAGCCTCGCCACGCTGGCAGAGTCAAAAGACCTCACCGTGTCAGCTAGTGCGAGCGGTAAAGAAGAAACCTCCGCACTCCCTCCTGCGGAGTGGCTACAACGCTGGCACGAGCTCAATCCCGATGCCGCACTGATGAGGCGCAACAATCCCGTGCGCATTCCCCGTAATCACCTGGTGGAGGAAGCACTGCAAGCTGCATCCAACGGAAACTTCGAAGCCTTTGAAGAACTACTTGCGGCCGTGACTGATCCTTTTGACAGCACCGGAAGCGAGGAGCCTGGCGTCGAAAAGAAAAAGAACAGGGCGCACGACGAAAAGTTCGCACACCCTGCTCCGGAAGGCTTCGGACCCTACACCACATTCTGCGGTACATAGGGGAAGTTAGTCCTGCTCTTGACAGCAGCCCCACCACACCTTAGGTTTACCACTTAGGTGGGTAACCCATACAGTCAAACACCAACGAGGAGGTGACGGACATGCCCATAGATCCACACGACCCACGGCCGATCTACATCCAGATCGCAGAAGAGATCAAAAATCGCATTGGGGCAGAACAACTCTCTGTTGATGATCGAGTCCCATCCACGAATGAGATTTCAGCCTTCTACACGGTCAATCCCACCACAGCCGCAAAAGCTCTTACTCAACTTCACAAAGAGGGTCTCGTAACTAAGAAGAGAGGGCTCGGCATGTTTGTCTCCCCTTCCGCTCGAGAAATGATCATGGCTCAAAGGCAAGAGCTCTTTGCGCAAAGGTTCATCCGCCCACTAGTTAGAGAATCTCGAGCTCTAGGCATGAGTACGGAAACAGTCAAGGAACTCATCACCAAGGAAATGCGCAATGAACAAACCGATTAGAACATCACCCGCAGTCGGAATCACCGGCGTAGTTGGCTCTAACGGAGCGGGAAAAACCCACTACCTTCGAGAACTCGCCCAGAATCCTCAATCCGCACTCGGCCAAGCCGCAGGAGACATGCATTACTTCGGCAGGAGCCCCAAGCAGCACTTCTCTGCCTTGAGTACAGGCTGGACGGACATGGATGAATCCCACGCAGCAGAATTGCTGGATTTTCCTGTGACGACACCGTGGCGAAAGCTCAGTGTAGGACAACGCCAAATGGTCATTAATGCAGGAGTATTCGCCTCAAATAAAAGTGAACTATTGCTGGACGAGCCGTTTAATGGGCTCGATGCCAGCCACCGCAACCAGCTCAAAGACTTGCTGAGGACGCGGTGTGAGGAATTCCCCGATCACAAATTTGTTGTCACATCCCAACATGCCAGCGACCTTGAGGGATTAGTCGACTTCATCATCCCATTGCGAAATTTCACCGTGGATGAGCCGATAGACGTGGAAATGCTTAGGCTCAAACACCCTGTCATTACGGCTGAAAGTTCTCAAATTGAGGCCTTCACTTCGAATCTAACGATCCTGCGCAAGCAAAAGCTCGGCCAGACCACAAGGGTGGTCTTGGCACATGCCCTCACTAGTGAACAAACCACGAGCGCACACGAACAAGGACTCGAAGTGACCTACCTCAATGCCGGCGAGCTTATCGAAATTGCCGGAGAAAACCATCACCCTGAGGAACAACAATGAGCGGCAAAAAGATTCAGAGGCTATTCACAACATTCCATGCTGGACGTGGGTTGGAATTCTTCTATGCGACAGTAGGCATAGCAGCAGCTTTCACTTTTCTGAGCTTATGGGGCACAGATTGGTTCTTCCCGGATCTCATCCACTACGCAGCGCTTTTTGCTCTGATGTTGATACAGGCAACCAACTCAGTTCTTATCATCAAATACCACGTCTCCCCTTCCCGTTGGTGGGCCTCCGGAGTAATTAGTGCCGTATTGCTCAGCGCGTTGTTCAGCGCAATCGCATTTTTGATTCTGGTGCTTACGCAAAATAATCCCCTGGGGAATGCCCCCTTCGAAAGCTATGTCATGCGAATCTGGCGCTTCATGCCGTACGGCTTTGTCACCGAACAATCGACGTTTGAGGCATTTTTCAGCCGCATCGCCGGATTAGCCCCAACGTTCTTCGGCATGTTTTGTATCAACCTTTCGGTTGCGCTCAGCGGCATGGGTATAGGGGCTCTTCACGATTTAGAGTGCGTTGATCCTGGCCTGCAGCTGGCCGGAGTGGA
>NZ_JADGIT010000009.1:0-83423 GCF_015233855.1 Corynebacterium sp. ED61
GGCATGTTCCAGATTTTCCCATCTACTCAGACGGAACAAAACCTGGGGCACTTCAACTACACACCAACAAGTGCGCCAATCGCCAAGGAATAGTCGTACAGTCAGGATGGTTGAAAGTTTCAAGCAACTAGAAGGAGACCTCTGTTATGTCTAGCTCGTCAGTTAGTACACGTTTGAAGAAGGCGCAGAAACGGTACCTGGGTAAGGCACCTAAACCCACCACAGGTGAAAACGTCGCGCGATATGCACTGGGCGGAATCATGACGTATGCAGGAATTTCGCACTTGACGACGAACCGCCAGGAGTTCCAGGCGCAGGTGCCGGACTGGATGCCGTTGGATGAGGACATCGTGGTGTTGGGCTCTGGCGTGGCAGAGATTGCGCTGGGTGTTGCCCTTGCCGCACTACCAGAACATCGACGCCCAGTCGGCGTAGCTCTCGCAGCCTTCTATGCAGCTATTTTCCCAGGTAACATCGGCCAGTACGCCGAGCGCAAGGATGGCTTTGGTTTAGACACTGACGGCAAGCGACTGGCCCGCCTGTTCGGCCAGCCGGCACTTATCGCTGCTGCTCTGAAGGCTGCGGGGTTGCCCAAGTAACGTCCGAAAACCTCTTCACCAAACTCACCCTCCCCAACGGCCAAGTTCTGCCGATTCGCATTGCGAAAGCAGCGATGGAGGAGCACATGTCAGGCTCGGGGCAACTACCTGATTCACGCCTGGTCACGTTGTATCGAACCTGGTCGCAGGGTGGTTCCAGGTTGTTGATTACGGGCAACGTCATGGTTCACGACGCAGCCATGACCGGTCCTGGTGGCGTCGTTCTAGACAAAGATTCCCCCATTGAACCGTTAGATCCAGCAGACGATTCAGCGATTCGTGGATACGGCCTTTCGCACGAAGGAAGCGGGATTTGATGGCGTGGAGGTGCATGCAGCCCATGGTTATTTGCTATCGCAATTCCTGTCTCCACTGGTCAACAAGTGAAATGATCAGTGGGTGGAAGCTTAGGTAGTGGTGCGCGCATGTTGCTGGAGATTGTGAAACGGATCCGTGCGCAGGTGTAACCCGAATTTGCGGTGACTGTGAAGTTGAACTCTGCTGACTTCCGGCGGGGTTGAAGCGGCGGGCATTGGTATCGCACTTGCCGTGGATTCTGACCTGCCAAATAGGTGGCAGACCAGCGGTGATGCTCGCGTCATGCTTGTACCGATCAAGATCAAGGATAAGGCGATTGCATCCGCTGCGTCCATGGCACGCGTACGTTTCCAGCTCCACAGGATGGGACTCGGACGGTCCACCGTGCCGAATTTCCCCGCATTGCTTGCATTCGCGTGGGACGTGGTGATTGATGCGAAGGATCGGCGTGAATACACCAAGTGGTTGGACAGCAGGCGCTAGTGGATCCGAATCCGTATCCCCTTTTTGGCAGGAGAAAAGGCAAAATGATTTCTCTCTATCGAACTCCGATAGCTAGTCGTCTGCATTCTCGAACAGAGTAACTACATCGTGAGGAACGACGAAATGCGTAGACTCTACCCCTATTTCATAAGCGGCATCCAGTAAAGCGGGAACTCCTACAGGAACTAGCCCCTCCTCTTGTAATTCTGCAGTAACTCGATTCACCGAGCGGGTAAATCCGCGAAGCATCTGGTTTTCATTTAGATCACCGAGCTCATACACCCGTGCTCGGCTGACCTTTCCGCCTTTCTTGTTTGCTTCTCGTATTACTTCTGCCTGGGTGTATCCATGGAAATTCAGCTCATCTAATATTTCGAGGACAGCATCTAGGGTCCAAGGTATATAGATAGCACCTCCGTCCCGAACTCGTACTATGTCTTCAACTGATTCTATGGTCCCCTGAGGCTCGCTCAGGAAGTTCAGACTCCAGCTTATCGCGGTCAATGTAACCAGGCGGGATGGAGGCTTCCACGCGCCTTTCGCCCTCGCTGACAGCGTCTGCCCAATCTTTTTCGGCAAGGGCTGAACCTACTGAACCTTCAAGTAAGTTCGCTAACCTCTCGAGTAGTTTATCGTCAGAGGTCGGAGAAGAGGCCAGGATGTTTGATGGCTGTTCTTCCACTCGTTCAAGCAGAGAATCGTAGAATGCGTCGGTTTCTAGCATGAGAGAAGCGCGCTCTGTTCTGGGCAATGCAATACTTTTGGCCCAGCGGGAGATAGCGTCCTTTGTGGAACCTTAATTTTTGGACAATGCGTTTCGTGCTTCTTTGGACGTACCTCCCAACCCAGATATGACTGATTGACGATTACGCCAGAATTCTCGTATCACCTGATGCGGCAAGAAGAGACGATTTGTCACCGCACCTAACACTTCTAGTAGATCATCTACGGTAGCTTCGTTATAGCGGTACAAATTCGAGAGCACATTGGTGTCAACAGAAACAATGCCAGCGCGGAGTGCCTCCTCTATCTCTGCTTTTCCGTGTATCCGATACGAGTCAAACCCGGTATACAAACCGCCCTGATCCGTTTCTTTTCCTAACAACTTTGGGTTACGCAAAATTAAAAATTAGCGATCGTATGTAGCAAGTTGCACACATCGACTAATTGAAGATCGCACAGATAAAAAAAGTACAAACGGGCAATGGAAAAACCGCTTTGGGAATGGCAAGACCTACTTCTGGTACAGCGTCTTCCGCGCGAACTTCGGATCGCAGGTGACCTGCGCCCCGAGGTTGCGGAAGACCTGCTCGTCCACGGAACCGAGAATGGTCGTGACGTGCACATCGCAGCCACGGAGGGACTTTAGATGCTTGAGCGCCTGCTCGGCCTCCGGACTGGTCTCCGCGGACACGCTCAACGCAATGAGCACTTCGTCTGTGTGCAGACGTGGATTCAAGCTGCCCAAGTGCTTGGTCTTGAGGCGTTGGATCGGGGCGATGGAGCCGGGGGAGAGCAGGTGCATGTCGTCGGGAATGCTCGCAAGATACTTCAGGGCGTTGAGCAACATCGATGACGAGCACCCCAACAACTCGCTGGTGCGACCCGTGATGATCGTGCCGTCTGGCAACTCGATGGCCGCGCCGGGCTGTTCCGTGCGCTGCTCCACCTCGCGGGCCGGGGCAACCACAGCGCGGTGATCAGCGGTGATGCCCGCCTTCGTCATCACCACAGCGGCACGATCGGACTGGGTGCTGTCCAAACCGCCGCGAGACTCGTCCACCAGTGCCTTGAAGTAACGACGGATGATCTCCTGACGGGAGGCTTCTCGGCAGGCCTCGTCGTCGGTGATGCAGGCACCGGCCATGTTCACGCCCATGTCCGTGGGGGATTCATACGGCGTAGTGCCGGTGAGGCGCTGCAACAACGTCTTGAGCAGGGGAAACGCTTCTACATCGCGGTTGTAATTGACCGTGGATTCGCCGTAAGCCGTGAGGTGGAAGTGGTCGATGACGTTGGCATCGTTGAGATCTACCGTGGCAGCCTCATAAGCCAAGTTCACGGGGTGCTCCAGCGGCAAGTTCCAAATGGGGAAGGTCTCAAACTTGGCGTAACCGGCGTTCACTCCACGCTGATGCTCGTGGAAGACTTGGGACAGGCACGTGGCCAGCTTGCCGGAACCAGGTCCGGGAGCAGTGACCACTACCAGGTCGCGGGTGGTTTCTGCGAACTCATTGCGGCCCAGGCCTTCCTCGGAAACGATCAGATCCATATTGGTGGGGTATCCCGGGATCACGCGGTGGCGGGCCACCTTGAGGCCCAGGCGCTCCAACCTGTCCACGAACGCGGCAGCCAGGCGGTTATCGTCCTCCATCTGGGTCAGCACAACATTTTCCGCGAGGAAGCCCCGGTCCCGGAAAACATCGATGAGGCGCAGCACGTCATCTTCGTAGGTGATGCCCAGATCCGCGCGCACCTTGTGACGCTCGAGGTCCTTGGCGTTAATGCAGATGAGGATCTCCACATCGTCTTTGATGTGATCCAGCATCGCGATCTTATTATCAGGTGTGAATCCAGGAAGGACGCGGGAGGCGTGGTGATCATCGAAGAGCTTGCCACCCATCTCCAAGTAGAGCTTGCCCCCGAGCTCCTGTCTGCGCTTTTGGATGTGCGCGGATTGGAGCTCAATGTACTTTTCCCGGTCGAAGCCGATGCGATTCACCATGGATTTGAAGCATAGCAATGGGCCCCGGGCGCCTCATATCGCGGAGGTAACCGCGAACGGGGAGCCCGAGGCTCATGAGGTGCTAGAAGAAACTAGCGGTGTAGGTCGAAGCGGTCAGCTTCCATGACCTTGACCCATGCATCAACGAAGTCCTGGATGAACTTCTCAGCAGCGTCATCTGCGGCGTAGACTTCAGCCACGGCACGCAGCTCGGAGTTCGCACCGAAGACCAGGTCAGCGCGGGTTCCGGAGAAGCTCTTGCCGGTGTGTGGGTTGGTGCCGTTGTAGCGGGTGGCCTTCTCGTCTGCCTTGGTCCACTCGTTGTCGATGTCCAGCAGGTTGACCAGGAAGTCGTTGGTCAGCTCGCCCGGACGGTCGGTGAGCACGCCGTCGTTGTTGCCATCCCAGTTGGCGCCCAGTACGCGCAGGCCAGCGACTAGCACGGTCAGCTCTGGAGCGGTCAGGCCCAGCAGGTTGGCGCGGTCCACGAGTACGTGCTCGGCTGGCAGGACGTGCTTGCCGGAATCGTAGTTGCGGAAGCCGTCAGCCAGTGGCTCCAGATAGTTGAAGGACTCGGTATCCACCTGCTCCTGGCGCGCATCGCCGCGGCCTGGGGTGAATGGCACGGAGATGGAGTTGCCAGCTGCCTCAGCAGCCTTCTCCACGCCCACGCCACCGGCCAGAACGATGAGGTCAGCCAAGGTGGCATCGATTCCGGTGGAGGACTTGATCTCGTTCAGCTTGTCCAGAACGCGGGATAGCTGAGCCGGGTTGTTGACCTCCCAGTTCTTCTGTGGCTCCAGGGCAATGTGCGCACCGTTGGCACCACCGCGGAAATCGGAGTTGCGGTAGGTGGAGGCGGAAGCCCATGCGGTGGAGACCAGCTCGGCGACCGTCAGGTCGGACTCAGCGATGGCCTTCTTCAGGGTCTCGATCTCAGAATCGGTGACCACGTGTGCAGGCGCATCTACCGGATCCTGCCAGATCAGGTCCTCGGAAGGAGCCTCTGGACCCACGTAGCGGGTCTTTGGCCCCAGGTCCCGGTGGATGAGCTTGAACCATGCGCGAGCGAAGGCATCCGTGAATGCTTCCTGGTCGTCCTTGAAACGACGGCAGATCTTGTCGTACTCAGGGTCGAAGCGCAGGGCGAGGTCGGAAGTCAGCATGCGTGGTTCGCGGCGTCCTTCACCGTGGGCTTCTGGCACCATGTCATCGCCGCCGCCGTTGACAGGACGCCACTGGATAGCGCCTGCTGGGGATTCCATTTGCTCCCACTCGTAGGCGTAGAGGATGTGGAAGAATTCGCCGTCCCAGCGAGTTGGGTGGTAGGTCCAGGTCACTTCTGGGCCGCCGCCGAGGGTGTCATTGCCGGTGGGGCCTACCCAGCCGATGCCCTGGTTTTCCAGGCCGGATTCCTCAGGGCTTGGGCCGATCTTGTCTGGGGTGGACGCGCCGTGGGTCTTACCGAAGGTGTGTCCACCGGCGATCAGGGCCACGGTCTCTTCATCGTTCATGCCCATGCGACCGAAGGTGTCGCGGACGTCCTTGGCGGACAGCACTGGATCTGGGTTGCCGTCTGGACCTTCAGGGTTGACGTAGATCAGACCCATCTGTACTGCTGCCAGTGGGTTGTCCAGCTCGCGGTCGCCTTGGTAGCGATCGTTGGCCAGCCACTCGGTCTCTGGTCCCCAGTACACTTCCTCGGCCTCGAAGGCGTCCACACGGCCGCCGGAGAATCCAAAGGTAGGAAAGCCCATGTCCTCGAGGGCAACGTTGCCGGCGAGGGTGATGAGGTCAGCCCAGGAGAGGTTCTTGCCGTACTTCTTCTTCACTGGCCACAGGGTGCGGCGTGCGCGGTCCAGCAGCACGTTGTCTGGCCAGGAGTTCAGGGGAGCGAAGCGCTGCTGGCCGGTGGAGGCGCCACCGCGGCCGTCGAATGCACGGTAGGTGCCGGCTGCGTGCCATGCCATGCGGATGTAAGCGCCACCGTAGGTACCGAAGTCTGCTGGGTACCAGTCCTTGGAGGTCTTCATCGCGGTGACGATGTCCTGCTTGACCTCGTCCAAGTTCAGGGACTCGAACGCTGCTGCGTAGTCGAAGTCCTTGTCAAGTGGGCTGCGCTCTGGGGCATCCCAGTTCAGCAGGTGCAGGTTGAGGCGCTCGGGGAACCAGCGCTGGTTCTGGTCGCCGGCGGTGGGAGGCGTGGTGTTGCCGTGTCCGAATGGGCACTGGCCTTCCGCAGCGGAACCCTGGGATTCGCCTGCGGGTACCTTCTTGCTGTCATCGACATCAGTCATGATTGTCTCCGTTTCGTCGTTTAATAGGTACAGTCTATGAGCTGGCTAGTTGTGGAAAGCAGCTGTTATTAGTCAGGTTAGCAAATCTGGCGTCACCGTTGCTGGCGCGTAGCGTGCAATCCCTGCAATAGGGCCTGAGATTTCACCACGACCTCGTCCCATTCCCCCTCGGGCGTGGAATCCGCCACAATTGCTCCGCCCACGCCGAAGGTGGACGCCCGCTCATTGCCCACCACCGTGCGGATAGTGATGGACAAATCGGCCGCGCCCGCGAAGCTCATCCAGCCAATGCATCCGGAGTACAACCCCCGGGCGCGCCGCTCCAGCGCCTCGATCAGCTCCATCGTCCGAACCTTCGGCGCTCCGGTCATCGATCCGCCAGGGAACGCTGCGGCAAGTACATCTACCGCCGAGTATCCTTCGGCCAGCTGCGCCTCCACCGTGCTGACGAGTTGGTGCACGTGAGAGTAGCTTTCCACGCCGAATAGGGTGGGCACCCGCACGCTGCCAGGTGCGGCAACCACGGATAGGTCGTTGCGCAGCAGGTCCACGATCATGAGATTCTCGGCGCGGTCTTTCGGGTTCGTTTCCAAATCTCGACGCCAAGCTCCATCCAATACCGCATCATCCGAACGCCCTCGCGTTCCCTTGATGGGCTTGGCGCTGATGGTTCCCTCCTCTGTGACTTTGAGGAAGCGCTCCGGAGACGCCGAGAGCACGTGCGTCCCCGCGAGATTCATATACGCGCCGTACGGAACCGGGCTGGTTGCGCGGAGCTGCTGATACGTGGCGAACGGATCCTCCAGCGCGGGCCCCTCCGCGGTGGTGGTCAGGCACAGCTCATAAGTATCCCCGGCGGCAATCGAGGCCTGTGCCGAGCGCACGCACTCGAAGTACTCCTCGCGGGAATGATCAAAGCGATAAACGGCAGACGAAGATGAAGGTGTGGCTTCTGCCGCTGATGCATGCGCGTCCGGCTGCTCCGCAGAACCCGCAGAAGCCAGCTCCCGAATCACAGTCTCCACCCAGTCCATCCACTCCCGTTGCTGTGCCGCCACTTCCGAGTGCGCAGGATCATTGCTGGTCAGAGCAAGAATATAGCTGCGGCTTTCCGCATGGTCTGTGATCACCGCCCGGTCCGCGAGCATCAGCATCGCGTCCGGATACTCGCTGCGGTGCGGACGTGGAACTGCCGTGGGGGACTGGCGGATGACCTCGCAGTGGTGCTTGAGCTCGTAGCCGAACGCGCCGATCCACCCCAGGTTGAAGCCCGAGGGGTTCGCACCCTGCGCCTCCCCGGAACCAGAACCCACCAGCTCCAGGCCAGCCCGCAGAACATGGAACACGCTACTGGGGGCGTTCACGCACGATCGCAAGTGCTCGGCCACGGGACTATTGCCGGTGATTGACCAGCTGGTGGCGTCGGAAGAAAAAGAAGAACGACCGGCGGCAACGTCAGAGGCGGGCGCATCGGTGATCCACAGACGAACCAGGGAGTTCAGCGGGCCGTCGGCGGGGCAAAGGATGGAGAACGTGCGGCCGTAGTGCTCGGATTGCTGGAGGGAGGAATCCAGCCAAATGCCCTCCTGAGCTGCTGATTCGCCACCATTGCCGACGATACGGCGAAACGCCGCCACACCAGGTGCAGCGGCGTCTACTTCGCGCAATTTCACGCGCCATGCATTGCTCATGGGCGCAGTGCGCCTCGCCAGAAACAGCGAGGATTTTCTACCGGGACAAGCTCAGCCATGAATACAGCTTAAAGGCGGTGCTTGCCACCCTCTGGATCCTGGTCGTCACCAGCAGCAGGGAACTCGGAATCGGTGCCGTGCTCGGTGGTGGCCTCCGCGTCCTTGGTCTCTGCATCCGCGCCCTCGGCGTGGTGCACAGCAGGAGCTTCAGGAGCCTCGGCGGACTTTTCCACACCCGGTGCTACAAAGCTGCCGGGAGCGCCTGGGGTAGCAGTTTCCTGGGTCTTAGCAGCGGTATCTGGAGCGCCGTCGCCAGTGTTAGCGCCCTCGGCCTGCTCAGTCTTGGCAGCCTCCGCAGCCTTGGACTTCGCCGCAGCGCCGGTGTTCGCAGGAGCGAAATCCTGCACCTTTGGAGAGGTAGTAGGAGCTGGCTTCTTGTTGCCGCCCAAGAACTTCAGCGCAGCAGCCACAGCAGCGGCCAGTGCGATGACAGTAACCACCACGCCCAGCTTGTTGGACTTCTTCTGCTTCTTCAGACCCTTCTGGGTCAGGATCTTATCGGCCTTCTTGCCAGCCTTAGCCTTGCGACGATCCACGTCCTTGGCGAACTGCTTCTGGTTCTTAGCGAAGGCCTTCTGGTTCTTCTTCGCGTTCTTCTTGGCCTGCTTGCGAGCCTTCTTCTGTGCAGCCTTCGCACGCTTGCGGGCCACGGCGGCACGTTCCTGTACCTTCTTTTCGACGCCAGCACCGCGCTCCTTGGCGGTCTCCAGAGTCTCGTTGCTGTAATCCTTCGCGGTGCTCAGCAGATCATTGCCGCGGGTCTGGGCAACCTCAGCGAAACCGGCGCCACGGGTGCGGGCGGTGTCTGTCACATCGGTGCCACGATCCTTGGCCTCGTCGAAGGCCTTGGCTGCGGCAGCGGCGAAAGTGCTGCCAGCCACAGCATCGCGACCAGCCTTGAAGTTCTTCTTCAGTGCCTTGCGCTCGCTCTTGGTGGCCTTCAGTGCGCGCTTGCGCAGCTTATCGGTCTGCTTCTTGGGCTTCTTCTTGTTGTTCACTCGATTGTCCTTTTCTTGAGCCGCAGCTTCGCGAGCAGCGGCGATATCCACGTAGGGGTGGTCTTCGTGCACAGTAGCGTCAGAGGTGGACACACCATGACGGCCGGGCTCGTCGTAAGCCAGAGCCAAAGCACGAGCCTTCTCCAGAGCCTTCGCTGCGCCCTCTTCCTTGCGCATGTGCTCCGCAACGGCGCGGATGTGCGCTGGAGAGTTAGCGATCAGCTCATCGCGCTCAGCATCCGTGAGCTGGCTGCGGCGCAGAGCATCAATGGCATCGAAGTCCTTGCGCTCCTGATCCTGCTTGTACTTCTTGAGCAGCGCTTGGGTCTGCTTAGCGCCGTTCAACACGAGCTTCACGCTGGCGGTATTCATGAGGTGCGGGCTCCTTAAGCGTCGCATGGTGTGCATTACAAAACTGAGAGTTTTATCGCGCGGGTGGATATATACCCACAACTGTCTTCCCATACTATGCAAAACCAAGGCACGAGGGAGCGGTACGCGCAAAACCCCAGTTCAGGTGGATAAGCACGACACGCCACCTGCGGGCAACTCTTGGGAAGGAGTGGAAAAGAGGCGAGGTGGCGTCGGGGATAAAAACACGCCACAGCACGCATCGGTACAATCGAACGCATGGCTAATAAGACTGCTACCGCAATTTTCCACACGAACCAGGGCGATATTGCCGTTGACCTCTTCGGCAACCACGCTCCTGAGACCGTCGCCAACTTCGTTGGCTTGGCGCAGGGCACCAAGGATTACAGCGAGCCCAACGCCTCCGGCACCAACGAAGGCCCTTTCTACGATGGCGCTATCTTCCACCGCATCATCGATAACTTCATGATCCAGGGCGGCGACCCAACCGGCACCGGCCGTGGCGGCCCGGGCTACCAGTTCGGCGACGAGTTCCACCCAGAGCTGCAGTTCGACCGCCCATTCCTGCTGGCCATGGCAAATGCCGGCCCAGGAACCAACGGTTCTCAGTTCTTCATCACCACCACCGCCACCCCACACCTGAACAACCGCCACACCATTTTCGGAGAGGTCACGGACAAGGAGTCCCAGAAGGTTGTGGCAAAGATCGGCCGTGTGGCTACCGACCGCATGGATCGCCCACAGGATGACGTGGTCATCGAGTCCATCGAGATCCAGGAGTAATTCCTCTTCGGGAATCACTTCAGCGTCCGGCGCTTTGTGCGCCCGGACATGCTAAAACCCGCTGCAGTTTGGACTCATCTACGTCCAAGGCAGCGGGTTTTTGTGTGTGCTCGCGCACGCCGCGAAGGGGAGCGCTACTTCCAGCCCATCGTCATCAACAAACCAACGATGAACAGGCCAAACCCGATCAGGTAGTTCCACGCGCCCAGCTCCTGGAACAGTGGGATCTGGTTGCCTGCGAGGTAGTTGACCACCAGCCAGGCCAGGCCCAGCAACATGAGGCCGAACATGATCACGAGGTACCAGCGTGGGGTGCCGCTGGAGTTCAGCTTCACTGGCGAGCGACGGTCTACGCTGCTAGCTGGGCTGGCGAAGTTGTCTTCGGTTGAGTTGACCTTTGACTTTGGCATTGACGTTGCGCACCTTCCGTTGTCTTCTACCGGGATCTTAGCAGCCTGCGTGGTGGACCTGCGGAATCCTCCCGCTAGAATCTATTGGCATGCGCATCCTCGTCATCGATAACTTCGATAGCTTCGTCTACAACCTGGTTCAGTACATCGGCCAGCTGGGATTTTCGGGCGAGGAATGCACGGTGTGGCGTAATAACGCCCCGGAGCTGGGGGAATCTCGGTCCGATTTGGTAGAGGTTCTTTCCTCGTTCGACGCCATACTCGTCTCCCCTGGGCCCGGCGACCCATCCTCTGCGGGGCGAACCCTCGAGGTGATCGAGGTGGCTGCGGAACTGCGTAAGCCTTTGTTTGGAGTGTGTTTGGGCCACCAGGCCATCGGGCAGTTCTTCGGTGGCACGGTGGTGCGAGCCAACGAGCTTTTCCATGGCAAGACTTCGCCTGTGCAGCATGACGGAACCGGTGTGTTGGTGGACGTACCCAACCCGTTCCGCGTGACCCGCTATCACTCTCTGACGGTGGATCCGGCAACCGTGCCGGATGAGCTGATCGTCACGGCACACAGCGATTCCGGAATGATCATGGCGATGCGCCACCGGGACCTGCCGATCCACTCGGTGCAGTTCCACCCGGAATCTGTGATGACGCAGTACGGTCACCGGATGCTGGCCAACTGGTTGGCAGAGGCGGGTAATCCCGTGGATGCGGAGTTGGTGGGGCGCCTGGAAGAGGAGCACCTCGCGGTGACTGGAGCGATCTCCGCCACCGCAGATATGCTCTAGGGCTGCAACGCTTTAGGGGTCACGCGATGTGAGGCGTGACCCCTCTTTTCATTGCTAGGGCAGCAGGCTGAACGTGTAGACGTCCAGGACCACATCGCTATTGCGATCCACCTTGTCACCTGCGTGGATGGACTGCTGGGCGATTTGGTCCACGCGGGCGATATCGTTTGTCTTCACGTCCTTGCGGGAAATCTGGCTAGCGCTGCCGCGCCATCCAGCTTCCTGCAGCAAGCGGAACGCGGAATCGTAGCTCTTGCCCTGCAAGCTAGGCATCACGAACTGGTTGCCCTTGGAGACTTCCAGCGTGATCTCCGAGCCCGGTGCTAGAGATTCGCCCTCGTTACTTGCGGAGATGACCTGGCCTTCCGGCTCAGTGGAATCCACCCGGTTGACCACCACGGTGAAGCCAGCGGACTCCAGGTTGGAGCGGGCATCTTCCTCGGACTGGCCACTGACGATCGGCACGCGAACGTTTTCCGGACCAGTCGAGACAGTGATGGATACCTTGGTCCCCTTGGACACCTGAGAACCCTGCGCAGGAGACTGCGTGATCACCGCACCGGCAGGCTGGTCATCGCTAGCTTCCTCCTGAACCTGAGAGTTCAGGGTCAAGCCAGCCTTGTCCAGCGCAGCGCGTGCATCCGAAGTGTTCATGCCCGTCAGATCCGGCACTTCGGTGATCTCCTTACCAGAGGAAATCACCAGTTTGACGTTGGTCCCAGACGGTACAGACGAGCCCGCCGCAGGTTCGGTGGCAATAGCGGAACCGCGGGGGATGGACTCGTGCGTGCGCTCGGTGACGTCATAGGAAAGCCCTGCGGATTCCAAGGCACTCTCGGCCTCTTCGCGGGACTTATTCGCCACATCTGGCACGGATACGCGAGTCTCCTCCGGTGCTGCCTGTGGGGTTTCCTCATTGGAGAGGAAGTTGTAGGCAGCCCAACCGCCACCACCGAGCAGTGCGAGCACCAGCAACGTCCAGAGGATAGGAACCCAGCGGCTGCGCTGGCGATCTTCGTCCTCGTAGTCATCATCGTCGTAGTACTCGTCATCATCGGCGTAATCGCCGGAATCGCCGTACCCATCGGCGGGGTAACCGGCCGGCGGTTGCCCGTTGCCGCCGGTGCCAGCAGCAGCGGCACCCGCGCCCATTGCGGCACCCGCTGCACCTGCGCCAGCAGCCCCGGCGAGGCCAGCGGCACGGTGGCGGGAACCTCCCGCAAAGTCATCGTCCGCATACTCTTCCGGCAACTGGTTATTGGCTGCGGGCATCACGGTGGTGGAGGGCTCGTCCGCGTCATGAGCATAGGCCTGAGCCACTAGTGGGAGTTGATCCTCGCTCAGGCGTCGAAGATCGAAAGCAAGCTGCTGGGAATCGTCATAGCGATCCTCCGGGCGCTTAGCCATGGCCGTGAGGATGATGGAATCCAACGAGAGCGCCTCGCGGTTGGAAAGATGCATCCCCTGGACCGTGCTAGGAGGGCGCGGATCATCCTTGACGTGCTGGAATGCCACGGAGAACGGGGACTCGCCCTCAAAGGGTGGGCGGCCGGTGGCCAACTCGTAGAACACACAACCCAGCGCGTAGATATCGGAGCGGGAATCCGCGGACTTGCCGCGCGCCTGCTCCGGGGAGAGGTACTGTGCGGTGCCGATCACGGCGGCGGTCTGGGTCATCGCCGCAGAAGAATCAGACAGGGCGCGGGCGATACCGAAGTCCATCACCTTCACGGCACCCGTGTTGGTGATCATGATGTTCGCAGGCTTGATATCGCGGTGGATGATGCCGGCCTCGTGGCTGAAGTGCAGCGCCTCTGCCACCTGCGACATCACCTTTGCCGCATCCGTGAGACTCATCTTGCCGTGCTCTTGGATGATGTCCCGCAGCGTTTCGCCATGCACGCGCTCCATGACGATGTAGGGCACCGAGCCATCGGATTCCGGGGTTTCGCCCGTGTCATACACAGCCACGATGTTCGGCTGGTTGAGTTTGGCGGCGTTCTGGGCCTCGCGACGGAAGCGCTCCAAGAATGTCGTATCGCGGGCCAGATCCGGCCGCATCATCTTGACGGCCACGTCGCGGGTGAGGAGCTCATCGGTCGCGGCGTACACGTCGGACATGCCGCCGGTGCCGATTTTGGCGTCTAGGCGGTAGCGTCCGCCCAAGAGAGTGCCGCGTCGGTCCACGTCTGAAGTCTCCTTGTGTACGTAGTTCTGGAATCGATGGTCAGGGAAATCGTCGCCATGCTTTGTTTGAAGCGCATGGGGTGAAAATATGTGCTGCTGTTAAAGGATAGTAAATGTAGGACTATACCTGTGGAACCTGTGTCGATTCCACGGTCGATTCGCCCTTTGCCGTTCCTTCGCCGACGGTGGTTTCGGTCCCGCTGAGGCCATTGATCAGATCTTCCAGTCCGCTGTCATCAGCGCCGGTTTCATTACCATTCCCATTGCCGTTAGTGGCACCGTTGCTATTCCCGTTTCCGTTGTCATTTCCATTGGTGGACTGCGTGGAATTGGAATTGCCCGAGTTTCCCGAATTCCCAGAGTTTCCTGGTGTGGAGGTGGAACTGGAGGACGAAGACTCTGGTTCGGTGGTGGTTTCCGTGGTGGTACTGGTGGTGCTCGACGGAGGCTCGTAGGTGTTCTGGGTTTCTGGATCCTGTGTGGGCGTCGTTTCGGATGTCACCTCGTTGGTCACGGTCAACGTTTCCGGATTCGGAGCTGGCTGATCGCTGTTAGATAGCAACAGGTAAGCAATAACGCCCAATGCCGCCAGTGCTACCGCACCCAAGGCAATCAGTGGCCCAGCGCCGTTGGAGTTCTTCTTCTTCCGCGCAGGTTGCGAGTTCGCGCTAGCGGACCGGGAACTAGCTCGTGCGCCGGTAGCGCCGGCTCGCGCAGCTCCCGCACCGGCCACCCCAGCCGCACCGGCGGCCGGCTTCACCGGCCCCTGCCGCGGAGGCACCGCCGTGCCGGAACCGGTGGCCACCTGACCCAGCTGCTCCGTGAACGGCTGAGAATCCACGTCCAAAGGCGGAACGGAATGAGGTTGTGGAGGACGCTGACCGTCCGCCACACACTGGATTGCCGCTGCGAGTTCCGCACCGTCCGCATAGCGGGAGCGAGGATCCTTGCGCAGGCAGATCCCCACCAGCTCTCGGATAGGAGCGGGGATTTCTGCCGGAAGCGGAGGAGGGGCGTCGGAAATGTGCTTGATGGCCACGCTGACCGTGGACTCACCAATGAATGGCCGGGAACCAGACAACATCTCGTAGGCCACCACGCCCAATGAGTAGATGTCCGAGGACGCCTCCACCTGGGAACCCTGCGCCTGCTCCGGGGAGACATACTGGGCGGTGCCCACCACCATGCCCGTCTGGGTTAGCGGCACCGCGGCGGCAGCCTTGGCAATACCAAAGTCCGTGACCTTGACCAGCCCATCCGGCGTGATCAGCAGATTACCCGGCTTGATATCGCGGTGGATCAAGTGATGCTGGTGGATAGTGCTCAGACCCAGCGCCACCTGCGCCATAACGTCCAGCGCTAATCGCGCCGGGAGCATGCGTTCACGGGAGAGCACGTCTGAAAGCGATTCGCCCTGTACGTACTCCATCACCATGAAGCAGAATGTGGTGCCACTGTCAGGGTCTTCGACCTCGGCGTAATCGTAGGTCTCCACTACGTTGTCCGAGCGGAACTTCTCTGAGGTCTCCGCCTCATTGCGGAAGCGGGAGCGGAACTCCGGGCTGTCGGTGTACTCGGGCTTGAGTACCTTGATGGCCACGTCGTGCTCGTCGTGGCTATCCCACGCCAGCCAGACGGTGGACATGCCACCGCGGCCGATGATCCAGCTGAGCTTGTAGCGTTGTCCGATCAGCCGCTGGACTCTATCAATGTCTGTGCGGTCTGGCTGGCTCATTTCTGCTCCTGCTCCGCTGCGTGGATGACTGCGCGGCCGATGGGCGCTGCCACGGATCCGCCGGTGGCATCCTGTCCCGCGTTACCGCCGTTTTCCACCAGTACCGCCACGGCCACATCTGCTTCGGTGGAGAAGGCGATGTACCAGGCGTGCGGGTTGGAGTTGCGTGAATCCTCACCGTGCTCGGCGGTGCCCGTCTTGGAGGCGATCGTGGCCTCGCCGCCAGCGTGCTGCTCGGCTTCCTTCATCAGGTCCGTCAGCTGCTCGGCGATGTTTTGGTCCACCGCACGTCCGGCTTGGTTGGACTTGATCGTGCGCAGGGTTTCCAGGTTGGATCCGGTGATTTTGCTGATCAGGTGCGGCTCCATGCGTACACCGCCGTTAGCCACGGTGGCGGCGATCACGGCGTTTTGCAGTGGGGTCAGTGCCACGTCGCGCTGGCCGATGGCGGACTGTGCCAAGGCAGCATCGTCAGGGATCTCACCCAAGCGGGATGGGGTGACGGGCAGGCCGAGGTCGTCGATTCCCTCGCCCACGCCGAAGGCCTGAGCTGTATCGCGGAAGGCATCCGCGCCGTGGCGGGTGGACAGGTCCACGAACGCGGTGTTGCAGGATCGACGGAACGCCTCGCGCAACGTCACTTGTCCGCCGCCGCCACACACCGTGCCGTTGTAATTTTCCAACGTGGTGTTGGTGTTCGGCAGAGTGACCTCGCTGGAACCGTCCACCATCGTCTCTGCGTTATCGCCAGCTTCCAGCGCCGCAGCGGTGGTGATCACCTTGAACGTGGATCCTGGGGGCTGGGTCTGCTGTGTGGCGCGGTTGATCAGAGGCGAATTCGGATCATTGGCGTAGCTCTCGAAAGCTGCCTGCGCGGCATCGGCGTCTGGCTGCACGATCTTCGAGGGGTCATAACCCGGAGTCGATGCCATGGCCAGAACCTCGCCCGTGGATGGGCGCAGTGCCACCACGGAACCGGAGTAACCGTTGGAGGCCAGCTGATCGTAAGCAGTCTGCTGCACGTTGGGCTGCAGCGTCAGCTCCACGTTGGCGCCTGCGGGCTTCTTGCCGGTGAGTTGGTCCCAGATCTTGGTCGCGAACATCGAATCATCGTCACCGGTCAGGATGCTGTTCTGGCTAGCTTCAATGCCGGCAGCGCCGTAGCGATCGGACAAGTAGCCGGTGACGGCGCCGTAGGCGTTCGTGGTTTCTGGGTAGGTGCGGTAATAGAGGCCGTCGTCGTCGGCTTCAGATTCGGCCAGCACCTGACCACCGGCGGTGATTTGCCCGCGCTCCACGGATTTGGCTTCTAAGAACTGGCGCGAGTTCAGCGCGTTATGCGCCAGGGATTCCGTCTGGAAGGCCTGGATGAACATGAGGTTGGCTACCAGGATGATCACCAGGATGAAGGAGAACGTGGTCACTCCACGGATTGCCTTGTTCATGCCTGTTCTCCTTCGGCTTCAGCGGGTGCTGGTTGTTTTCTTTTCGACGCCAGCGCCGCCGCCTTCGAACCCCTCGCCCCATCCGCGCTGACCTCCATGGACGCGCGGGCGGAGTGGGAGATACGCAGCAGGATTGCCAGGAGGATGTAGTTCGCCAACAGGGAAGAACCGCCGTGGGCGAGGAACGGTGTGGTCAGGCCAGTCATCGGCAGCAGGCGGGAGACACCTCCCGTGACCACGAACACCTGAATGATCAAGGTCAGGGACAGGCCCGCGGCCACGAGCTTGCCGTAGCTATCGCGGGTGAGCATGGCGGTCTTGAAGCCACGGGAGGCCAGGATCAAGTAGAAAACCAGCACGGCTGCCAGGCCGATCAGGCCCAGCTCCTCGCCGATGGCGGCCAGGATGAAGTCCGAGTGGGCCACGGGCACGAGGTATGGGTAGCCCTCGCCGAGACCAGTGCCGGTCACGCCACCGTAGGACATGCCGAACAGTGCTTGGGAGAGCTGGAAGCCGTTGACATCGTAGTTGCCCACAGGATCCACGAAGTTGGCCACGCGGTCCTGGATCTTAGAGGAGACCTGGTAGACACCCACGGCGCCAATGACGGCCAGGCCGAGGCCGATGACCAGCCAGGAGGCGCGTCCTGTGGCGATGTAGAGCATGCCCAGTACAGTGCCGAACAGCAACAGCGCGGGGCCGAAGTCATTCTGGAAGGCCATGATCAGCAGCGCCAAACCCCACACGAGGAAGATGGGTCCCAGATCGCGCAGACGAGGAAACTGCAGGCCTAAAAAGCTCCGGCCCGCCACGGTGAACAGCTTGCGCTTGTTCATCAGTAACGCCGCGAAGAACAGCAACAGCAGGATCTTGGCGAACTCACCCGGCTGGATGGAGAATGGGCCAATGCTGATCCACACCGCGGCATCTGCGTTTGTTGCGCTAGGCCAGACGATGGGCAGCGCGGTCAGGATAAGCCCGGCCAGACCCAACACGTAGGAATAGTTCTCCAAACTGCGGTGATCCCGTAGAAACACGAGGGTGCCGATCAGCAATCCCACACCGATGACGGTCCACATGATCTGCGAATTTGCCAGGGTGAGGCCGGAATCCAGATCCAAGCGGTAGATCATCACCAGACCAATGCCATTGACCAATGCGGCCAAGGGCAGCATGATCTGGTCCGCGTCCGGGGCCACGATGGAAATCGCGATGTGGGCGATCAGGAAGATGCCGATGAACCCGCCGATCAGCAGGAACACGCTTCCAGTGAGCTCGTTGCCCTGGGAAATCTCCAGCGAGATCAAGGCGACCATCACTACCAGCGCAGCCAGCACCAGCAGTGCGGCTTCTGTCTTTCTCCGTAGCAGAGCCATGGTCTACTTCACCTCCCGGCAGGAAACCCCCGGAGTGGTCAGATCTTCCGGAGCAGCCGAGTGCGTGGACTGGCTAGTAGAGGTATCGGTGGCGCGAGCCGTGGTGTTTGGAGCGGACGTTTCCGATTCGCTCGTGTTCCGGTCACTATTCGCTTCCGATTCCGACGTTGCTTCGGCCGAACTGCTGGCGGATGGGGAGCTGGTCTTGGAGCTATCAGAATTGTTGGATGCAGCAGGGCTACGCGTCACGCAGACCGGCAAGGTCTGCTCGGAGAGGCGCTGCACCTGCTGCACCACCGCGTCATAGTTATCTTCCGGCAGGCTCTCCAGCGCTCCGCGAGCGGCGGGAGTCAGATCTGTGGTGGCAAAGCGGTGACAGTTGTCCGTGGAGCCCTCATCCAGCAACAGCAAAGTGGAATTCTCCGTCAGGCAGACATCCTGAAAATGGCTGGACAGCTGGATTCCTAGGACCGGTTCCGGCAGCCCGCGGTTTATGACGATCCGCGAGTCTTGCTCGGCGACGTAGTAGGTGTTCTGGACCTTCTTGTACCCCAGAAACCCGGCGGCACCCACCAGCGCGAGGATGACTAACACCGCCCCCAGTGCAGCCCACAGCTTCTTGGAACGAGGCTTCTTCTGCGGGCGAGCTGCAGTGGGCTCTTCCTTGTGTGTTGCCGTGTCTGCGGCGGCAGGAGTGCTAGGAGCGGACAGTGAATTTGTGGTCCGCAGGTTGGACAGTGCCGCCGCGCGAGACGCAGGAGAATCCGGCCGGTCTTCGTCCGCAGCCTCGCCACCAACTGCGCCGACGAGCACGGGAGAACTCGGTAGTTTGATCTTCGAATCCACGGGAGCATCCGAGTTGGCGTCGAAATCAACTACATCGGCAACCACCACGGTGACGTTGTCCGGCCCACCGCCACGCAGCGCCATCTCCACCAACTTGCGAGCGGCCTGAGCAGGCGGGAAGGCGCGCAGGATCTCGACCATCGTGTCGAAACTCACGGGATCGGATAGGCCATCGGAGCACAGCATGTAGCGATCGCCCGGCTGGGCTTCCAAAATGCTCAGCGTCGGCTCCACCGGCCGGCCCGTCAACGCCTTGAGGATCAGGGAGCGCTGCGGGTGGCTGGAAACGTCCGCGGGATCCAGTTTGCCCTGCTCCACGAGGGATTGGACGAACGTGTCATCCGTGGTGATCTGCTCCAGCTCGCCATCGCGCAGGCGGTAGCCGCGGGAATCGCCCACGTGGCACAAACCAATTTCATTGCCGCGGAACAACAGGGAGGTCAACGTGCAGCCCATGCCCGCGAGCGTGGGGTTCTCCTGGACGTGCATCGCGATGTTCTGGTTGCCCTCGTCCATGGCCGTGGCCAGGAGGGTTTCCAAACGCTCGGAGTGCTCTGGATCCTCAATCAGCGGGGAATCCAGCGGCTTGAGGGCATCAATCATGAACGCGCTGGCCACCTCGCCAGCAGCGTGCCCACCCATGCCATCGGCCAGCGCCAGCAGGCGCGGACCGGCGTACGCGGAATCCTCGTTGTTACCGCGGACCAGACCCCGGTCAGAGCAAGCCGCGTAATTCAGCGTCAATTGTGGGCTCATGCGGGGATCCTTAGTGGGGACTCGGGGATGAGGTGGTGAGTGTACACCAGAGACATTCGCCTAACCTTCCATCCGGACCAGGGTCTGTCCAACGCGAACTTCCTGACCAGCGGAAAGTTTTTCCGGCTGGTCGATGCGCTGTGAACCGATGAACGTGCCGTTGCGGGAATCCAGATCCTCCAGGAACCACTCCGGACCGCGCTTGATCAGGCGCGCATGACGGCCGGAAGCGAAGTCATCTTCCAAGACCAGCGTGGCGCTCTGGGAGCGGCCAATAGTGACCTCGTTGTATCCCTGCAGCTCCAGGTGGGTGCCCATGAGTGGACCGGACACCAAAGTCAGGGCCGTGGGCGCCTTGGTGCGCTTAAAAGGAGCAAAGCCGCGGGAGCCCTGGGAAGGCTCGCTACCCTGCGCAAACGGTGCCGCAGCCACAACGGGAGCGGCAGTTTGCAGACCGGACGCGCGGTCAGCATCAGAACGCAAGGCGCGCAGGGTCATCCAAATGAAGAACCACAGCAGCACCAGGAGGCCGATCTTGGCCACTAGAAGCAGTGTGGTCTGCACGGTACTCAACTCCTCGCGATGGGATTTTAGATAGTTACCGTGAACAGCCTAGTAGACGAGCGAGACAAGAGGGAGTGCCCTTAGCGGAATTGGACCTCGATTTCGGAATGCCCCATGACAATGAGGTCTCCATCCGCCAGCAACCAGTTTTCGATGGGGGTGTCATTCACCGAGGTGCCGTTGGTGGATTGCAGGTCCGTGAGGACGGCATCGTAGCCATCCCAGGAGATCTCTGCGTGTTGGCGAGACACGCCCGTGTCTGGGATGCGCAGGTCCACGTCGTTGCCGCGCCCGATCACATTGGAGCCTTCGCGCAGCACGTGCCGACGGTCCGAGCCATCGCGCAGGATCAACGTAACTTCCGCGTGCGTTTCGTTGCGGTCGGTGGAGGCGCCGGTACGTGGATCTTCCTTATAGACGTTGTGTGCGAGGACTTCCGTGCCCGGGTAGCTGGTGGGCTGTGCGGGCGGGTTGGTGAGTGGATCGGTGGCGTAGGCGCTCTCACCGGGGTGCTGGTCTGCCCCCTTTTCTTCCGACGCCAACTCTGCGCCCTCTGCGCTATGAGCCTGGGAAGCCGCTGGGTTATCCCACACGTAGTTGGAGCTTGGAGCGGGTTTGACGATGTCCGAGAGTTCCGGGGATGCGGAGCTTGCTGCGCCTGTTGCGGCTGCACCGGTTGCTGCTGCTGTTGCTCCTGCGGCGCCGGCACCCGCCGCGCCTACTGCTTCGGCGTGGACCTGACGGTCGCGCTCCTGCTGCTCATCGTGAGCGGACTTCAGAGAATCGTAGCTTTGCTGGTTGCGCTCAGAGCTATCGTGCGGCTGGTCATAACCAGCGCCGCGGTAGCCCTCGCTGGAGGGCGCGGAGTTTGCGTCGTCCCAATTCTCCCCGGACTCATCACTACGGTGAGTTTCCCACTCATCGCGGCGATCCTGCTCGCGGCTGGAATCCGGGCGGGACTCGGAACGAGCTTCTGAACGGGACTCAGAACGAGGCGGTGCGTTGAACATCGAATCGGCCTTCAGCTGGCCGGAATGCATGCCCTCGCGGGGCTGAATGATCACCTGAACTGGGGAATTGGTGCGCCATCCGGAATTGCGGATGAAGCGCTGGAGGCGATCGGAGAGATCGTCCTCCACATCGCTGTGCTTCTCATTGAGCGAATCGAAATCGCGCTGCGAGATGTTGACAACAAAGTGGCACGGCGCCCAACGGTTGCCGTCCGGGTCCATCATCACGGAGTTCTCGACTTGCTGCTTGAGAGTTTCGTCGATCTCTGCGGGGACTACCTCGCCGCCGAATACGCGCGCGAAGCCGTTATCCAGGCCGCGCTGAAGCGAACTGTCCAGCTTCCTAAATTTGCCAAAGAGGTCCATGTGGGGACTTCCTTTCGTTCTCGGTGCAGCCAACTGTCAGCATCACGTTTGGGCTGGTATCGGGCTATTTTTCCCAAGGTTGAGGTTCCAAGGCCATTGCGAGCTTGGGCAAGGCGGGGCTTGCAAAAAGCTGCGATCTGGCTGCACGGTTACTGCATAGGATACTCAAGAACTCTCAAAAACCTTAGTGAAGGTCGATTCAGGAAACGTAACGGACGGCGCGTTCCAGACGTTTGATATTCGGAATTTTGGGTTGCGGCGGGGAGTGTGCCGGTGTTCGCTGGGCGACTAGCACTGGGGGTGAGGCGGTATTCGTTGGGGTTTCGCTGTGTCGGATTCGGCAAGGAATCTGGCGAAGAACTAGTAAGCGGTGTGTCCAGGATACTGCAGCGCACGGCACATTTTTGTTAGTTTCTGAACCCGGTGCTATAGTTTTTCTTTGTCGCTCACGCGATGAAACCACTCGGGCGAGTGGCGGAATGGCAGACGCGCTGGCTTCAGGTGCCAGTGTCCTTCGGGACGTGGGGGTTCAAGTCCCCCTTCGCCCACAGAAGAGCTTCAGAAGCTGAGGTTCACAAGCAGACCGGCGGTCTCTCACTCATAAGGTGCGGGCCGCCGGTTTTCGCTGGGTGGTGGTGGGTTGTCATTACTAACAGTTCCGACGTGGCCTCGCTTCGGCGGTACCAATGCCCCTGGTGCTGTTATTCCGTTGCGCCGTTGAACTGTTCATAGTTCTGTACCAAAACTCGATTCAGTTAGTCACGTGCGCCACATTCTCTTGCGGAAATAGAACGCGCCCGTTGAGTTTTGGTACATAAGTTTGGCGGGGGTGAGCTTGGCGTCGGGAAATAAAGAAAACAAAAAACGAAACATTGAGCAGAGCGCACTAAAACGCTCCCTGCGCACGCCAAAACCGGCGCTCCCCCCCAGCGCCATCAAAAGCCGCAAGACTTTAAAGTTTGTGTCCCCGTTCCCAACCCTCATTCAACGGCTGATTCCCAGCGCGGCGGTAATAATCAATAACCTGTTCAGCCGTTTTACGGGCCGTAGTACCAATTGTGAGTCGTACGGGGTGGGTTCCCTGTAGGACGAGCGAATTGAACGCTCCCGCCGATCCACCAATCGGTGCCATATGCCAAGACTTGAGGCGCTTGGCGGCCTTCGCGCTCGGCACGTTTTGCAAGAGCTTCTGCGAGAAACATGACGTACAACTTAGCGATTTTCGGCTGATGTGTTTGTGGCGGTGGCAATTCCTGCTGTGTGGATGCGGCTGGTCTGTTCCGTGGCGCATGCTGGGCAATTTGGTCCGAAGCAAATCATCGGGGCGGGTCTATTGGGCATCGCCGGAATGTACTTGTTGGTGTGGTCGGGGCTTAAGCGGATGAAGTCTGGGCTGGTAGTGGCTCTGATCTCAGGGTTTTATTCAGCACTGGGGGTCGGCGTTTGTTTTGGTCTGTACGGATCACCGACAGATATCACCGGACTCTGGGGCGTTGGCATGATCTATGTTGCGATGTTATCGCTGGCTGCGAGCTTTTTGGTTGTGTTCACGATCGTGACGATCCGGAAGTCCAAGAGCTAGCTACTTCAAGGATCCGAGCTTCTACCTAGGGCGCCGCTGGGGCCAAGCCTTCAGGATCAGATTCACAATCTTTCCCCAACGTGTTTCGGCACTTTGCATTTCCCCAGGTGAATGTGACGGGTGGGAATTGGCGCGACCAGTTGGGGAAGAATTGTGAATCTGGTCGAGTGAACCGACCAGTCGAGCCACGAACTGTGCAGGGTGGCAGCGCGAACCGACCCGCCAAATCATGAGGCGAACCGACCCACCGACCTCCATGCCGCCGCCCACAGTGAACCGCCGCAGGTCATCGCTACAGTGGACAACTGTGTGTACACCGCTGTTTCCGGATCAATATCAGGCCGCGCTCGGCGAGCGCCTGCCTGAACCTGTCCGCATCCCCCTCGATCAGTTCGATGGGTTCGCCGAATCCGAGGAGCCTAACCGGCACACCCACAAGAACCGCGAATTGTGGGTCCGAGCAGTGCCGATGCCCGGCGGCGAAGGTCCTCAGTACGTGTACTCGATGGTCTTCATCACCGACCACGGCGTCACGGTGGTCGATCCCGGATGGCCTGATCGTGATGATTTTCGCGCCAGCATCGCCCAGCCCCTCAACGATTTCCTCATTCAACACGGGCGCAGTATTCAAGACGTCAAGGCAGTCATCGCCACCCATGCGCACCCCGATCACTTGGGTGCCGCCGGTCCGCTAGCGCAGCTCGCGAACGCCAAGCTCGTGATGAGCTCCCGCGAATGGACATCCATTGAGCAGGCGCGCGGCGATCACCTCGCCAACCCAGACAGATTCGCGCTGACGGAAGAAAACATCGGCGCGCCCGCAGGCGCCCTTGACCTGGACAAACTCTCCGGCGCCAAGGAGACCAAAGGTGCTAAAGACGCCAACACTTCCACCACCCGTGACCGCTGGTTCTTCCCTAAGCAGCGCCCCGATGTCTTGCTCGAAGACGGCGACCGCCTGGATCAGCTCGACATCCCAGAGCTCAGCGACCTGCCTTGGGAGGTCGTCATCACGCCCGGGCACACCGACGGCCACATGTGCTTGATCGACCGCGCGCAGAAAATCCTCATCGCCGGTGATCAGATCATCCCCACGATCTTCCCCGGAATTGGCCTGTCTGTGGCACCCGCGCCGGGCAATCCTATTGAGCAGTACTTGGACTCTCTTGTGCGCATCAGCGAATTCGACGATTATCGCGTCCTGTCCGGCCACGGCTACTGCTTCACGGATCTCCCCGCCCGCATCGAGGAAACTGCCCAGCACGTGCTGCGGCGCGCTCGCGAAGTGCAGAACATTCTCTCGCAGAATGAAAAGGGGGAAGCTGTGAGCGTGTGGAGTATGGCGTCGAAAATGACATGGTCGGCGGGGTGGGATGGCATGGTGAAGTCGCCGCGGCTGCTCTCCGGGCTGCGGCAGACGATGATGTACCGCGACCTGGTGCAGCGGGTGGGGTTGGACAAGTGGGAGCGGCTTTTCGCGTGATGCCGGAGCGTGCAAAATTCGCGCGCGGTGGATCGCCGGTAGTCTGGCGGCATGACTGCACTTAGGGATATTTCACTGTTGGTTGCGCGCGTCATTCTCGGCGTGGTGCTTATTGCGCATGGTTGGCAAAAATACAATGACTGGACCGTGGAGGGCACCGGCCAGAACTTCGACAAGATGGGTGTGCCCAGCCCGGAGCTGGCTGCGCAGTTCGCGGCCTACTTTGAGATCGCGGGCGGCGCACTGCTGATCATCGGTCTGCTGGTGCGGCTGGTCGGCCCGATTCTGTTCGTGGAGATGGCTGCGGCGGCGTGGTTCGCTCACCGCGATGGCGGCATCTTCGTGGCCGACGGTGGCTGGGAACTGGTTGCCGTGATCGGCGCTGCGGGTCTGGCGTTGGCAGGCGCGGGCGCTGGCCGTATCTCGTTGGATTACCTGTTGGCGACCCCTTTTCGTCGACGCAAGGAGTCCAAGCTGGCAAAGAAGAATGCCGAGGCTCACGGTTATGTCGATCCGGCGTCCGGTACGGGGAATTCTGCGTATGCAGGAGCTGGCAACGGTGCGGTCGCCGGAACGGGCGCGGCAGCGGGAGCTGGCAACGGAGCCATGGGCAACAATCACGTGGCGCATGGCAAAAACGCCGGCAGCTTCGGCGCCGCGACGGATCGCAACTTTGCCCAAGAGGATTACAGCGATGCTAAGACCACCGCGTTTGAGCGTCCTCAGACCGGGAACTCCGATGGCCACGGCATCGCCAACAATGCTGCTCACAAGGTAGATCCCAATGCCCCCACCACGCAGTGGCCAGGCGATACCCGTAAGAAGTAGTTAGCCCTTCACCCCGTTGAGCTCATTCGGCGTTTCCGGCAGCTCCACTGTCTTCACCACCTTGCCCGTGGCGATATCCACCTTGTGGATCTTGTTCGTCGCGGGTTCTGTCACGTAGGCGTACTTGTCTTGGACGAAGAGGGTCGGGAGGGGATCTTGCCAGGTCTCGGATTCTTTCCACTCCTCGACCACGGGGTATTCGCCGGTGATCTCGCCGGAAGTTGGGTCCAGTTTGCGCAGCGTACCGTCGGTGCCCAGCACCAGCGCTTCACCTTCTGGCCCGCGGCCTAATGACCGGAAGCTGTAGGAGGCCTTCACGTCCACCACGCGCATGGTCGACGTCTTCGTATCGGTCAGCGTGACGCGAGGGGGGGCGTCCAACTCCTGGATAGATCCGTCACCGTCACCGAAAATGAGCGTGCGCTTGCCTTCATTCACCACGTGACCTGGCTTGGTCGCGGAATAGACGGTGTCTGTCAGCAGCGGTTCGGTGGTGTAGCTGTGGGTGTGGTCGCCATGTGGTTCGGTCCAGGAGCCGGCGTCGAAAACACGAAATCCTTCCTTCGTGGAGTCAAGCAGACTGCGGCCATCGCCCAAGGGGTTGAGGCGGTTGAAGCCGTCGAGTTTCGTGTCATCGAGGACTTCGAGGGTTTTGGCGTCGAGGGTCAGCAGGCCGCCGTCGTAGGTGGTGACTAGGCGCGGGGTGGGTCCTGCGGCTTCGGATGGTGGGGTTTGTGTTTTTTGTTCCGACGCCACTTCTGCGCTTCCGGTGTTGCTTTCACCTGCGGAATTGCTGTTGTTGGGGTCCGTGGAGCAGGCGGTCAGGGTCAGACCGGTGGCCGCGAGTGCTGCTATGAGGCGGATTGGGGTGCGCGATGGGCGCGAGGTCAAGGTCATGAGGTTATCTCCCTTAGTGACATCAATGTTCAATTAGAAAGGGAGAATAGTGCAATGAACCCCCGTATTGAATACAGATTCCAATACGGGGGTGATGGGGAAGAGTTGGTGAGAACAGTCAGAGAAGACCGGCAAGAGCAACTGAGCAGCGATGGCGCGCTACTGGCCGAGTTCCCTCTTGCGTTCGTAGGCCTGCTGGATGCGCTTCTGGCGCTCTGCCTTGTGCTTTTCCTCCAGCTCTTCGTAGATTTCTTCTTCTGAATCGTCGAGGCCGATGATTTCGCGAGCGACCCATGAACCAATGGCGGCGACTGGGAACACGATCCACCATTTATCAGTGATTTCCGTGAAGATGCCCACGAACATGATGATGATCGCGATACCCCACAGGGCAGCGTCAATCGTGTTGACCAGCTTCCCCTTGCGGCGAACCTCTTGGAGCTCATGCTCGGCCTCGAGGGGAGAAACGTCCTGGGCCGACTGTGATTCTGGCGCTGTTGCGGCAGGCAAGTCTGCGATCAGCGCATCAAGTTCAGATTTGTACATGGCCTGGGCAGCTTGGCCTGTCCGATCTTCAAACTCCTGGACGTTTAAATAGCCACTAGCAAAGCGCTCTGAGAGTAGATCGATGGCGCGGGAGCGCTCAGGGTCGCCGATGCGCATTTCCGGAGTGTTTTCCATGGCCGCAAGCTCCCTTTCTAAGAATTTTAAGAATATAACGATTGTATCAAGTTGTAACCGTCGTGCGCTGGGGAAACGAACGTCGGAAAGGCCGAAAAGGCCAGCCAAATGAGGGTTCTGAAGCGCAAATTGGCTTGACAGGGCGCGGGGGAGCTCCCGTAGTTTGGCTCGCCATGGGTCGCCGAGGATCTTCCCGGCAGTGCCCCGCACGTTCAATGCGAAATTATTCGAAGGAGTGCACAACACTCATGCAGAACAAGACCGCAAAGACAGTACGTAACCTTTTCGTAGGATCTGGCATCGCAGCTGGACTCGCTTTGGCCGCAGCCCCACAGGCAGGCGCGGCGACGGTCGCGCAGTGGGATCAGGTGGCCGCTTGTGAGTCCGGTGGAGACTGGTCCATCAACACGGGCAACGGCTACTACGGCGGTTTGCAGTTCTCCCAGCAGACGTGGGACGGCTTTGGCGGCCAGCAGTATGCGCCATCCGCTGACCAGGCAACCAAGGAACAGCAAATTGCCGTTGCCGAGCGAGTTCTGGCACAGCAGGGCCCAGGTGCATGGCCTAACTGCGGCGGCCCACTCGGGTAAATCCGCCCGCTATTGCCACGAATGACAGGCTTTCTGCCTGCAGTTTGTGGCCAGTGGGGCTCATGGGATTACCACAACTTTCTCCAACCATGCTTGGCTAATCTGTAGCATCGGTACGTAAAGCGCGAGAAAATCGCACACGAAAGGAAACTCTCATGAGCAACCCACACAACTACAACGATGACCAAACGCGACAGTTCCGGCCATCTCAGGACGGGTACTCAGACCAGCGCGGCTACCCGCAGGACGGCTACGGCGGTTATCCCCAAGACAATCACGCACAGGGACATCAACAGGCTCCGCCACAGCAAGCTGCTTATCAGCAGCAAGGTGATCCGGACTGGGGCAAGAAGCAGAAGTCTGGCCTCATCGCAGGCCGTTTCGATGCCACCAAGGTCATCGTCAACCTGATCGTCCTCGGTGTGCTCGCGGCAGCAGTGACCTTCGCGGCTGTGTTCGTGGTGGATCTTGTGCTGAGCCAGTTCACCGGAGTGAGCTCCGGCGGCGTGGGCACGGCGATTGTCACTGGTGTCATCGCTGGCATCGTCGGTGTTCTCGCTGGTCTGCTGTACATCCCCGTGGTGGGCACCGGCAATGAGCACCTCTATGGCCTCGCGGTGATTGCGCTGGCCGTGGTGGCCGCGATCGTGTGGGTGCTCCTCGGCGGATTGCTCGACGGCGACTGGCGCACGCTCATTACTCTCACCGGGATCATCGCCACGGCGATGACGGCCTACGCTTCCCGGCAGCGCATCGAGGCTGCTGACGTGCGTGGAGGCCGCTACTAAGCGGCATCGTTTAGCACTAAAGCCCTTCACCTCAGATCCTGATTGCTGAGGTGAAGGGCTTTTGCCATGTTTCCAACTAGCCCAGGTACTCCTCCGGAATATCCAGCGCTAGTAGATCCTCCCGCGTCCTATCGGACTTCTCCAGCACCTGCTGGCACACAAAGCGCATCTGATCCCGCGGATCAGGGATCCGGCGCTGTTCAGACATCAGCACCGTCAAAACATCCGGCCGGTCCTTGAACACGTGCCACACCAGCGTGGTGGCCAGGGATTCCAGGACCAGGCCATTGGCGTGCTTTGCCTGTTGCGGGGCGTCGACACGCTTGCCGCCACCACGAGGGCGCGCGTGCAAAGACTGCTGCCCGATGCCTACCACGGATCCATCGCGGTTCTTAATCACGCAGGTATAAGGCACGTTGCAATAACCGTCCTCGGCAACGGTATCTCGGACCCACTTTTCTAGCTCGCGGGTGAACTCCACGTCCATATATGCGCCGTTGCGACCAGGGGCCAAGTACTGGAACGTGCCCGTGCGGGTCCACACCTCAAAGTCCTTGCCCAACACGCGAGCGATGATGGTGCCGAAGAGGAAATCGGTCATCGCATACAGGGTTCCACCGAAGGCAGCGCCGTGCATATTCGCATTCCACGGCGCTAATTTCAGCTCCACGCGGGCGGCGCGCCAGTCCTGGCTAATGTCCATGATGCGCACGCCGGAACCAGCCAGCGGAGGCCAAGCGTTCATAGTGTGGCGTAGGCGGTCCGGCGATTGCATGGCCCATGCGGTGATGGTGGTTGGCAATCGGGCGATCGACTTCTGTGCGTCGCGCAGTGCAGCGCGGGGATTTTGAAGCAACTTCATTTGCACGAGTCTACCTTTTTGGCGGTGGCGTCGGATATAAAAATGTAACCTTGCGCCCATGGACACGGTAACCATCACCACGGACGACGGCCACCAACTGGTAGGCCAGTTGCTCCTCCCAGAGACAGACTCTGAAGATACGCGCGCGGCCGTGGTTCTCCACCCAGCAACGGGTGTTAACCAGCACCTCTACCGCAAGTTCGCTGAGCACCTCATCGTCCGCGGTTGGCCCACGCTCATCTACGATCTGCGTGGTTCCGGGCTCAGTGAGCAACCTGGCGATGCGAAGAACAAGGACATGAAGATGTCCGATTGGATTCTTCACGACGTCCCCTCGGCCACACGCTGGCTGCAGGAGCGCTACCCAGATCGGAAGATCCTTGCCGTGGGCCACTCGGTGGGCGCGCACGGCATGATCGCCACCCAGCGCGATACCCACGTGGACGCGATGGTGATGGTCGCTGCACACGCGGGCATCACCCGTCTGATCAGTACGTTTGCAGAGCGCCTGCGGATCGGCGCGGTGTTCAACGTGGTCACGCCGCTGACCTACCGCTTCCTGGGTTACGTGCCCGTGGAAAAGCTCGGCATAGGTAGATCCATCCCCGCCGGCGTCATGCATCAGTGGTCCGGGTGGTCGCGAAAGCGTGGCTATTTCTTTGACGACGACACCCTTGACCTCACCCAGCGCTTCCACCAAGCCACGGGTCCGCTGCTCTCGCTTGTCTTCACCGATGATCTCTGGGCCAATCGCGCCGCCGTGGACGTGCTGACGGACCAGGCCACACAAGCGCAGGTGGAAAAGGTGGACGTGCCCTGCGGAAAGTCCACGGAAAACGGCCCGGTGGGGCACATGGGCTTCTACCGTTCGGCAAATAGCGCGCTGTGGCCGATTGTCTCTGATTGGTTGGCAGCACAGCTGGACTAGAATCAGGACGCATGTCTCATACTCTGCAGCATGACTCTGCGGCGGACGCGCGCGTTCTGAACGATCCACAAATGTCCCCGCGCCTGCCACTGTTGGTTCAGCGGTTGGCGCCCGTGGTTTGGATCGTTGGCCTTATTTCCCTGGCCGTCAATATGTACCAGGGCTTCGATCACACCCAGCACTCATTCTTGCTGGATGTGGGCGTATTCCGCGACGCTGGGCGGGCTTTGCTGGATGGCAATCCGCTGTATTCCGATGACTTCCCCACCCGCAGTGGCTTCCGTTTCATCTACCCGCCGTTTGCTGCGTTGCTGTTCGCTCCGCTGGCGTGGTTGACCGAGGGTCTGATGGAGTGGCTGTGGACGCTGGGCACGTTTGCCGCGGTGTTCGGCGTGATTGCGATGGCTACCTACCGCGCAGGTCTGGGGCGTGGGGTGGATGCACCGGCATCTGTGCAGGAAAAGGCATCGATTCTGACTCGTGGCACGTGGTGGATGTGGGCGCTGGCTTTGACTGGTTGCGCCATTAGCTTGGAGCCGATCACCTCCCACGTGATGTACGGCCAGATCAACATTTTCCTGGTGCTGTTGGTGACCGCGGACGTCCTGGGCTTTATGCCGCGCAAGGTACATGGGCTGGGCATCGGTATCGCTGCGGGTATCAAGATCACCCCTGCCGCGTACGCGTTGATTTTCCTGGTGCGTAAGGACTGGTGGTCGCTGGCGCGTTCGGCTGGTTTCTTCCTGGTCACGGCGGTGATAGGCTTTGCAGTTCGCACTCAGGATTCTTGGTACTTCTGGACGGTTGAGTTCTTCAATCCGGATCGTGGCGGTGCGCCACCGTATGTCCGCAATCAGGCGCTGACCGGGTTGCTTTCCCGCGGTGGCATGAATGAGGATCTGGCGCACACCATCATGGGGCCCGGGTTCCTGGTATTCGCGGTGCTGAGCATCATTGGTGCTTGGAAGTTGGAAAAGGCTGGTCGCCCGGTGGATTCATTGCTGCTGGTGGTGCTGGGCATCGTGGTGGCTTCGCCATTGGCGGTGACGCACCACTGGGCTGGCGTGGTGTTGATGTTCGTGCTGCTTTTCCGCCCGTTGAACAAGTGGGTGTTTGGCGCGCTGGTGCTATCCATCGTGGCGCACTTCTTCGGGTGGTACACGATCTACGGTGACGATTACTACGAGGCCGTTGACCTGCAAGGATTAGTGTTCCCGGAGTACTTCCTGGCTAATGCGCAGGGCATCACTGGCGTGCTGTTGTTCTTCGCGTTGTTCTTCACTGCGCTCAAGACACCGTCCCAGGCTGGTCCGCGAGACGGCGCGCACAGCGGGCGTTCGATTAGTCCCACCACCAGCGCCTAGTTTGTCTCAGGCGCCGATAGAAATAAGGTATGCAGTTTTCTCGTGTTGTGATTGATCGTCTCCGCTGGGTGCGGGCAGGTGTGCTTGCCGGGCTGGTCGCGGTGAGTTGTGTCCTCGTGTCTGGTTGCTCGGCCGTGCTTGATGAGCTTAGATATTCGATGCCAAGCTCCATCACCACCCTGCCCAATTCCGAGCCCCAGCAGGAGGGCGGCCTAGAGGATCCGAATGCTTCTCCCTCGCCTAGCTCAGTGGATACCCCAGAACCTTCCCCCGCCCCGGTGGAAGAGGAGCTGGATGAGGGCGAGTTAGGCGTCGGGAATCAGGGCGATCACGCCACCGCGATGCGCAACCTCCTGGCCACCTTGGAGGTTAAGGGGAGGGCGCCGAAGACGGGCTACTCTCGCGACCAGTTTGGACAGCGGTGGAAAGACATCGATAGAAACGGCTGTGACCAGCGCAATGACGTGCTGCAGCGGGACCTGCACAACGTTGATGCGCCGAAGGGATGCAAGGTGCTCAGCGGTGTGCTGGAGGATCCGTACACCGGCACTACGATCAACTTCCTGCGCGGGCAGGACACCTCTGCGATGGTGCAGATTGATCACGTGGTGGCCATGGCTGATGCGTGGCAAAAGGGCGCCCAGCAGCTCTCGGCGGAGCGTCGCGAGCAGTTCGCCAACGATCCGCTGAACCTCCTGGCGGTGGATGGTCCAGCAAACCAGCAAAAGGGTGCGGGAGATGCGGCCACCTGGCTACCGGCGAACAAGGCGTTTCGGTGCCAGTACGTGAGCATTCAAATCCAGGTGAAGGCGGAGTACCAGCTGTGGATCACGCCCGCTGAGCACGATGTCATGGATCGGGAGTTAGGGCGCTGCTAGCAGCTTTGTGGTTTGACTCCCAGGAATGGCGGACCAGCTCCTCGAGGACGTTCATATCAATGTCCTCGAGCTTGTTCACGTACACGCATCCGGCGCCGCGCGAAAAATCTTCGTGCGCCAAGGCTGGTCTATCGCCGCGGAGTTGTCACCGTCTTATCCCCGGGGATCCAGAACCGCAGTGGCGCGTCCGCATTTTTGGTGATGCCAATGCGTGGACCCACTCGAAACTCGGGCACGCTGACACCCTCGTGGAGATAGAGGGCATTGTCCGAAACGGGCTGATCAAGATCAAAAGGCTCCTCCACCTGCCCCACCTCAAGCCCATTGAGGTTCAGGTCAAACCCCATCGCACTGCCGAGATTCCCTGGTCCGCGCGCGAGTGCTTCGTCAACAGGCTTTGTGCCCCTTCGCTCGCGCACCACGTCCATCCCTGCGAGCACCCGTGCGCCGCGCAGCAGCACTCCGCCTGCGGTGCCGTCTGGACTGCACACGAGGTTGCCCGCTCGGTGGATGCCGTAGCTGGCATACACGTATAGGTGGCTGGGTGGGCCGAACATGGTTGCGCACCGTGGGGTGAGACCTTTGTATGCGTGCGATGCCGGATCCGCCTCCCCCAGGTAGGCCTCCACCTCAGTGAGTTGCACGGCCACGGGTCCGTGGCGGAGTACCGCCCCGAGAAGCTGTGGGGCGACGATATCGGCTGGCTGTCTGAAGTCGATCATGGGCTAACCCACCAGCCGAACCAGCGCCACGCCCACCAGCATCACCAGCAGTCCGGCGATTTTCGCCTTGGTCACCGGCACGCGCGGCGCTCCCATCAGCCCAAAGCGATCCACCAGCAGGGAGCCCACCATCATGCCCAACAGTGTGGCGATGACCGTCATTCCGGTGCCGATTTGAGCCACCATAATCGCCTGGGTGGTGACAAAAATCGCGCCGATGAAACCGCCAATCCACATCCACGGCGGGTTCTTTTCGCTTTGCGCATCCTTTTCATGTGAAGCCGGAAGGCGCTTGACCTTCAGCGGTTGTCTGCCAAAAATCACCAGCACGGCAAGCACTGCCACGCCCACCGCGAAGCTGACCGTCGCGGCACGCACGGGTGAGTTTAGAAGCTGGCCGAGGTGGGAATTGATCGTCGCCTGTGCTGCAACGAAGCCGCCGACGCACACGCCGAGGAGTCTCCACAGCCACACCTGCGGGCCGCGCATGGCGTGTGATTCGGGTGAGTTTGGCGTCGAAATAGAAGATGAAGAAGCGGCGCGGCGTGGACGAACTACACCCACGGCGATGAGCACGCCCAGAATCACCAGTACAGCACCCAGAATGCGCGGCGCGGTGAGGGAAGATTGCGGAGCATGGAACAGGCCAAAGTGGTCGATGATCAGGCCAGATATAATCTGCCCGGCGATCGGCAACACCACCGTCTGCAGCGCGCCAAGGCGCGGGAAGAGCAGGATATTTCCCAGGAGCATGGCCACGCCCGCCACGCCGCCCAACCAGATCCACCATGGCGCTGAGCCGTAGTCCGGACTGGTGCCGCCATGCAGGTCGATGATCCCGGGAAGCACCGCGCCCGTCGCCACCAAAGAAGCGACCGTGAGCAGGGTAAACCCGATGGAAAACGAGTAAAAGATGGCGGAAATTGGGGCGCCGACGCTCAACTTCAGCCTGGTGTTCGCCGCAGTTTGGATGGGGAGAAGGCAACCGACGAGGATTCCGCACGCGACCAACAACATAGATCGAACTATAGTTCCCGCACTATGCGAGCGGGGAAGTGGTGGGTAGAGGGTGCGTTGGGCAAAATGTCCTAAAAGTGGACAGCTTGGTCTATTCTGGGGCACGATACCTTTCAACCTTGCACTCGACGCGCACCATCGCTCGAGTTGCACTCCGATACGCACCAAAGGAGCCGCCATGGCAACGGACAACGCTCAGGCGAACAACTCGGGCTTCGATACCGCAGCAATTCACGCGGGCTATGAGCCAGACCAGGCCATGGGATCCATCAACGTTCCCATCTACGCCTCCACCACGTTTGCGCAGAACGCCCCCAATGTCTTGCGCGGAGGTTTCGAATACGGCCGCGTGGCCAACCCCACCGTCGCCAGCCTGGCCAAGACTATCGCGGCGCTGGAGGGCGCGGAGTTTGGCAAGGTCTTCGCCTCCGGCATGGCCGCCACGGACATTATCTTGCGCGCGATCCTGCGCCCCGGCGATCACCTGATCATGGGCCACGATGCCTACGGTGGCACCTATCGCCTCATCGATTCCGTCTTTACCCAATGGGGTATCGAGTTCAGCGTGGTAGACACCACTAAGCCGCAGCAGGTGGCAGACGCACTGCGGGACAACACCAAGGTCGTCTGGTTGGAGACCCCCACCAATCCGCTGCTGGCCATCACGGATGTGGCCGAGGTGGCGCGCAAGATCAAGGGATCCGACGCCACGCTCATCGTGGACAACACATTCTGCAGCCCCTACCTGCAACGCCCTCTCGAGCTCGGCGCGGACGTGGTGGTGCACTCGACCACCAAGTACATCGGTGGCCATTCGGACGTGGTCGGCGGGGCAGTCGTGCACAACAGCGCCGAGTTGGATGAGGCGGTCGATTTCCTCCTCGGTGGTGCGGGGCCCATCGCCTCTCCTTTCGACGCCTACCTGAACGCACGTGGAGTCAAGACCCTGGGCGTGCGCATGGACCGGCATTGCCAGAACGCGCAGACCATCGCGGAGTTCCTAGAAGCACGCGAGGAAGTTGCCGAGGTGCTGTACCCAGGACTTGAATCGCACCCGGATCATGAGATCGCTGCACGCCAGGGCACCGGAAAGGGCTTCGGCGGAATGATCTCCGTGCGGATGGGCAGCGAGGAAGCTGCGCTGAAGTTCTGCCAGTCCACGGAACTGTTCTGCCTTGCCGAGTCCTTGGGCGGCGTGGAATCCCTGCTGGAGCACCCCGCAACGATGACCCACCAGTCTGTGGCCGGCTCCCAGCTGGAGGTTCCTCGTGACTTGGTGCGTCTGTCTGTGGGTATCGAAAATATTGAGGATCTGTTGGAGGATGTTGAAGCTGCACTGGAGAAGCTGTAGCCATTTGCGGGTAACCTCGGGTACATGTCTGACAACACTGAAAACCAGTCCTCGTCTTATGATCCGAACCGCATTACCCACATCCGCCCGGAGCGCCCGGCGGAAGTAGGAGTAATCAATGCTCTGGTGATGCAGGCCTTCGCCGATAATCCCGGTGGAGACGGACACCAGAGCTTCATGGTGGAAAAGCTCCGCGATGCAGGTCAGCTGACCTTTAGCTTCGTGTCCATCAACGAAGGTCGCCCAGTGGGACACGTCTCCGTGCTGCCCGTCACCGTCACCACCGATCAGGGCAAAACGGAAATCTCTGACGTCTACGCCATCGGCCCCGTGGCAGTTCTTCCTGATCTGCAGGATGCTGGCCAGGGCGCTGCGCTGGTCAACCACGCTGTGGGAGCACTGCACGGCCTCGGCGCCAAGGCAGTTGTGGCCTATGGTTACGAAGATTTCTTCTCCCGCTTCGGATTCACCCAGGCCGAAGGCCTCGAGTTCCCCGCCGGTGATTCCGCCAAGCTGCAGATCCTTAACCTTACCGAGGATGAACTGACCTCCGGCACGGTGACGTACCCAGAGGCATTCGAAGCTGCGCTCTAAGCGTTAGTTGTAGCCCAGCTGGTCGAAAATCTGGGTCATCTGATACTCGCCACCTTGGACATATTCGATCCGCAGACTCACTGCCTGGCTCGGATTGGCGATGATCAGCGTCTGCATGCCTGACTCGTTGCCCACCATCGCGGCGAAGTTATCTGGAGTATCCGAAACGATGCTGTGATGCGCGCTGTCCTTGGCATCACTGACCACACTGTTGGTGTAGTTCGCGTCATCCAGCACATCGATGGACTCTAACGCCCAAGCGGAATCTGCCGCTCCCGTGCAGTTCACACCGCGCAGGTAGTCGCCTGATTCCTCATCGTCGCCAGGCTGTTCCAGCGTGAACCCAGATTCCTCGCACTCCGCGAGCCACCCATCGAGGTTGACTGGCAGATTCTTGCGGAAGTAATCCGGCAGAGAGTCATCCGCCGCGTTGGTGCGTAGCTGCGCGCTGGGAAACTGCGGTGAATCGTCGCTGTTCGGCGCCAAGCCTTGCGTAGATTCCGAACTGCTTTCAGAGCTACCAGGGCTGGTATCGCCATCGCTGTGGGCGACGATGGAGAAAACGAAAGCTCCCACATAAATCATCACCACGATCACCGCCAGAACAATGAACGTGATCAGCGCGGGAATGTTGGCCTTGTGCGCGTTACCGCCTGGTGGCAGGCCATATTGATTCTGCCGGGGATCGATGTTGGCGGGCTGTCGTGGCAAAGGCTGACCCTGCCCAGGGGGCGTAGAACCATGATGGTGATATCCGTGGGGATTGTGGTTCACTTGCGTACCTCCTGGGCGAGCAATCCGTTTAGTTGACGGAGTAGCCCAACTCCTTGAGGACCTTCTTCATGGTGTCCTCGGTCATGTATTCCACTTCCAGGACTACACCCTTGTCTGGGTTGGAAATAATCAGCGTATCGGTGTTGTAATCGCCGTCCATCGCCACGAAGCTGGACGGTTCATCCTCGATGATCTGCTGGTACTCGGAAGACTTCGTCCGCTCCACCACGTTTGCGGCGTACTCGGCATCGTCGATGAAATCGATGCTGCGGAAAGCCCACTCGTGGTTCTTCGCACCCTTGCAGCTGTAGCCGTCCATATCGCGATCAGCGGACGAATCATCTTCGTACTGCAGGGTGAAGCTGACCTCTTCACATCCGTAAACCCAGTCCGAAACATCCTTTGGAAGATCGGTCTTGAACTTAGCGGGAAGGGAATCATCTGCTGATCCGTAGCCCTCGTAGCCGCTGTCGCTGGAGCTACTAGCGCTGGAATCGGAGGTCAGGCTGTCCTCCCAGTTGCCTGACTCCTCCGAGGATTCAGAAGAGGAGGAACTGGATTCGGAAGCGGAGGGGTCAGTGTTGTCGTCGTTACCAACGAACAGGAAGTACGCACCCACGATGAGGGCAATGACCAGGATCAGGGCGCCGATGATCAGGCCCACGCTCTTGCCGCTACCGCCGGAATTGTTGTTCATCGCGCCATACGGCTGGGCGCCACCGGGCTGGCCGTAGTGGTACTGGCCCTGCTGGCCAAAGTTCTGATTCTGTGGGCCTCCGAACTGTGGGTTCTGGCCGGGCTGGTTCGGTTGTCCGGGTTGGTTCGGCTGATTTGGGTAGCCTTGCGGGCCGCCAGCGAAACCCTGTTGGCCTGGCTGCCCGAAGTGTGGCTGACCTTGTTGTTGACCCGGCTGACCGAAACTGCCCTGGCCCGGCTGTGGTTGCTGAGGCTGGCCGTAACCTGCCTGCCCGTAACCCTGCTGACCCTGATCGCCCTGCCCATAGGACTGCTGGCCAGGATGCTGCTGGCCGAAGCCGGACTGCGAGTTCTCGTTGCCCTGAGAACCGTTGCCATTGGCGGAGTTATCGCCATTGCCATTCGAGGTAGGACCGTATGGATTATCGGACATTACTTCTCCTTTATTGGATGTCCATCAGGGCAGAATGTGCAGGGGAGACGACCAAGCCAGTGGAAACGTCACGGTCAGATTCACGGCACTGTGTGGCGCGCGTGAAAATAAAAATTGAAAAACTTATTGGTACCTAACGATATAGGCCGATTCTCAGGTTCGCTTTACAAAGTGCAAAACACCCCTCTGAATGGGGAGCAAGGAGTGCCTCGTGGCCGGTCGGAGCACGTAGAATCGCGTGGCATGAGCGCACTGAAGAAGTACAAGTCCCTTTCCACGGACGGCCGTTTTGCCGTTGTCACCGGCGCGAGCGCGGGTATTGGTGCTGCTACCGCCGAGTTTCTGGCTGCAGACGGGTGGCACGTTGTGCTCGCCGCGCGCCGGGAGGAGAAGTTGCGCGAGGTGGAGGCGCGCATCGCAGCGGATGGTGGGAAGTCCAGCGTCCTTGTTCTCGACGTCACCAATCAACAATCCATCGATGAATTTGCCCAGAACCTGGAAGAGGTCACCGCTGGGCGGGGTATTGATCTTCTGATGAACAATGCAGGTGGCGCTCGTGGACTGGACTCGGTACTCGAGGCTGACCCGGCGGACTGGCGGTGGATGTATGAGTCCAACGTCATGGGCACCTTGCAGGTCACCCGCGCGCTATTCGGCCAGCTCAAGGACACGGATGCCCCACAGATCATCAATGTGGTGTCCATGGCGGGCCGCGCGGCCTACCGCGGCGGGGCAGGCTATAACGCGGCGAAGTTCGGCGAAACGGCACTGACAGACGTGATGCGCATGGAATTCGCTGAACACGGAGTGCGCGTATGCCAGCTAGATCCGGGCCGAGTGGCCACGGATTTCTCAGTGAATCGGTTCAAGGGTGACGTCGAAAAGGCAAACAAGGTCTACAAAGACAACCTAAACCTGACCGCCGAGGACATGGCGGAAACGGTGCGCTGGTTGGCTTCGCGACCACGCCACATGGACGTGGAGACGATCCTGATCAAGCCGCTTGACCAGGTGTGATGTTGCCTACTTGAGGGTGACCGCGGTGCCGGAGGCGGTGACCATGATCATGCCGCCCTGGCCGAGGGACTCGTAATCGATGTCCACGCCGACCACTCCGTGAGCGCCCAGCTCGATGGCACGCTGGACCATTTCGCCGAGGGCCATCTCGCGGGCCTGCATGATCTCGCCCTCGTAGTTGCCGGAGCGGCCGCCGACGATGTTGCGGATGCCGGCGCCGATGTCCTTGAACATGTTGATGCCCACAACCGTCTCACCTGCGACGATGCGGATGTATTGATCGATGGTGTGGCCTTCGACGGTGTTGGTGGTGGTGACGATCATGGTGGTGGCCTTTCTGTGGTTGCTTGGAGTTCGGGCGTCTGGCGCGATGTTACTTGGTTGAGTGGAGTGAGGCTTGCGGTTCAGCGGGCACGGCTCTGCGGTGTTCGAGGTACATGGACGGATCACCGACGAAGAAATCGAATAAACCATCGCTGACTGGTTGTTCGAGGTGAAGCTTCATCTCAACCACATTTACAGGCTTCGCATCTTTCCCAGGCATTTGGGTATCGCGGGAAGACGAAGGGGAAACCTTCCCGAGATAAAAGAATGCCGTGTTGTCCTTGTCTGACTTTTTCACAAGTAGGTGGAGGTCAGCTTCTCCATGGATGATCTTGCTCTCTGTTGGGCTGCCCATGGTTCGCTTTGATTTTGTGAACCAGCGCATGAGCGACGGGTCGAGAAACGCATCCTCATATTTCGTGGTTTCTGAGATCGCCTCATCTTTGTGATAAGTGACGAAAATTGGGCAAGTCATCGTTGCCTTGTCGAGCTTGTATCCGCCGATATTCTGCGGAATGTCAGACTTATTCCAGTTGAGAAGGCGTGTGACATCCTTACGGGAGTAAATTTTGCCGACCTTCATGTCAGAAGCCCAGTCATACTTGTGCCGAGCGAGATAGAGACCGGTTTCAATCACATCATCAACATGCTCTGTGAAGGTCGAAGATGTTCGATAGGCATTTGAAAATTCTGGATGGAGCGACAGTCCTGAACTTTGTGGGTCGAGGATCGGATGAAACTTGATGCGATCCGGCTCAGTGTAGAAGTCGAGAGTCAGGACTTGACGAACGGAATTTATGACAAAGTCAGAATTGGTCAATCCCTCTTGCTCGAGAATATCCTTGAACTGTTTCTTACTAAGCATGTTTTTTCTAAGCAATTCGCGGACAAGTATCAATTCATGTGGGCGCATTCCGTTGAGGATTTCCGTGTCGAGGAAGCGCAACATATTGCCTTCATCAACCGTGGGCAGAACTTTTACTTTCCCTAGTTTTTGAATGAATCCCCAGTAGTTCCTGTCTTTGCCCTTCAGATTGGAAGAAGTGCAAAGAAGAACAGGATCGATGGTGTCGAAGCGTGCGAAATCGATCCGCTTGGGTGTAGTGCCCAGTCGGAATTCCAACTCCTGGAAAGCAGACTTCAGGTTCGCAAAACTGTCCAATTTCACCTGGTCAAGCGATGCAAAGATTCGTTCCTTTGCGATGGAATCGAAGTTCACGCTAGAAACGCCCGCGATTGCGCCGCTGTTTTGAGCCTCGATAACTCGCTTCTTTATGCTGTGTTTGTTGCGAGAGTTATCGCCAAACAGTGCGATCGGAATGAGGAAGTTATTCGAATAATTGCCGATGAAGTCGATCACGCGAAGATGGTCTTTGCCAGCGTGCTTGCGCAGCCCGCGGCCCAGCTGTTGAGTAAAAATGATGCTGGACTGCGTGTTGCGGAGCATTACCACTTGGTTGACGGAGGGAATATCGATTCCCTCGTTAAAGATGTCGACCGTCAGAATGTAGTCAATATCTCCAGCTTTCAATAGCCCAACGGTTTGCTCTCGTTCATCCATGGAGGAATCACCGGTTAAGGCCTTGGTGCGCAGAATCCTTCCATTGACCGATTCCTGATTGAGTAGGTTGCTCATTTCGTGAGCTTCCCGCTTCGAACTGCAGAACATCAGGCCACGGACCTCACCCTTATGACCGTACTGACGGATCATCTTCAGTAGATGCCGAATTCGCTCTGGTTCGACTAGCTTGCTGAGTTCTGAGGTATCCGTGGTGGATTGTCCCCGATCATCGGTGTAATCCGTGACGCCGTAATAGTTGAACGGGGCCAGCATTTTCGACTCCAGGGCCTCTTGCAAGCGAATTTCGAAGGGAACGTTGTGGTCGAATAGCTCGAAGATGTTGAAGCCGTCGGTGCGTTCTGGAGTAGCAGTGAGTCCCAGTAATTTCTGAGGGTTGAAGTGCTTGATGATGTTCTGATACCCCATCGCACCAGCCCTGTGAACTTCATCAATCACGATGAAATCGAAGGCATGAGGGTCCAGTTGGTTCAGAGTCTCTGGCCGTGACAGAGATTGGATAGTCGCAAAGACGTACTTCGGGTCAAAGTCTTTATTCCGGCCCGCAATTTTTCCGCACTCAGCGTCGCTGAAGTTCAGTACCCTCTGAAACTCAGCTATAGCCTTATCGAGGATCTGTTCTCGGTGAACAATGAACAGAAAGCGCCTCGGCGCGGCTTGTCTGACGGCTAATGCGGCCAGAATGGTCTTTCCCGTACCGGTGGCGGAGATGACCACGGCTCGCTTTTCCTCGGACTTCCATACCCGTTCAATGGCATCGAGTGCCTCTACTTGCATGTCATTAGGCACAATCTCACCGACGGGCAAGACTTTTTCGTCATCCGTTGTCAGATCATCCGGGGTGATCGTCGGTCGACGATGAGCAGCGTACTGATCGATCCAGTCTTGAGTGAGCGGATGACCATGAGCCTTCTGATCTTCTAACGTCGAATGAATCTGATCAACGATGTCTCCGTCCGGCATCGCTGAGAAGCGCAGATTCCATTCGTTATTGACCAACAGTGCATTGCGGGTCAGGTTGGAACTCCCCACTATTGCTGTGCTCGAACCTGCCTGCTCAAATACGTATGCCTTGGTGTGGAAAGGGCTGTTGCAATCCTCGTGAATAATCACTTGGACGTTGGGAAGATCCAGCAACTCCGAGAACACTTCAGGCGAATTGAAGTCCAAATAATTGGACGTGATGATGGTGCCCTCGCCGGGGAAGTCAATCAATGCTTGCTTCAAAAGGCCAAGTGCCCCGGTGGTTATGAAAGCTACAGAAAAGGTGAACGACCGCGATCGTTTGAGCTCATGCAAAATGGCCTTGAGCATGTGGTTGTCATCCCGATTGGCAACGAGCACCGGGTTATAGATTTGCGGAGATGACGTGTTGCGGTCAACAAAACCGAAGGATGTGTCCGCGAGTAAGGGATGGGAAGAACGCTGCATGTGTTGGGGTCTCTGATCCGTGGTGCCGGTTAACCGAGAACGCTCATGACTCGCTGAACCGCAGGAATATCAGCAGGAGCCCAGTCCAACTGGTCGAGGTTTTCTACATCCACCCAACGAGCCTCGACATGCTCGGTGAGTTCAATTTTTCGGTCTTCAAGAGTGGCAAAAAAGGTGGTCAAGATAACGATTCCAAAGTCATATTCGTATTCGGTGGTCGTCACCTCATCACCAATAGTAGCGGCGCAGTTGAGCTCTTCTTCTAATTCACGGAATAGAGCTTCCTTGGGCGTCTCGCCCTCTTCGATTTTTCCACCTGGGAATTCCCACATTCCAGTCAGCGACATGTCCGGTCCCCGCTGAGCCGCCAATACCTGCGATCCATCAGTCAATACAGCGCCAACGACATTGATTCGCTTCTTCACGCAAACTCCCGGTAGCTAGCAGATTATAGGTTGCTAATTCTTCGATAACTGCGTCTTGAACTCTCAAGGCGATACGTCAATCAGCGTAGCAATCATTCGCCCCAGCACCCGCCAATCACCAGCTACCCTCGAGGACATGAGCCACGTCATCGAGTTCAGTGCCAACGGCCATCCCGTGGATTCGCGCGGGAATGTGGCCGAGCTGCCCGCTGAGCTCGTTAAGGCCGCGCGCACCGCTCGCAACGTGGAGGTTTTCACTGGTGCGGGCATGAGCAAAGACTCCGGACTGGATACTTTCCGCGACGCACAGACCGGCATCTGGTCTCAGGTCGACCCGCAAGCAATGGGCAGTTTGAGCTCCTGGGCTCGCGATCCCGAACCCATACTGGCTTGGTATTTGTGGCGAGGAACGCTGTGCCGCCGAGCGGAACCGAACCTCGGCCACAGGGCGATCGCGAGCTGGTGGGGCAGAAGTGGCGTCGACCTACACATCACCACACAAAACATAGACGACCTGCACGAACGCGCCTTCGGTGACCACAACGAAGCTCGGCCCCGCATCGCTCACCTGCACGGGAGCCTGTTTTCCTATCGATGCTCGATTTGCCACAAGCCCGTCCGCACCCCGGAATTACCGCAGGAACAGGTAGAACGCGCCACGCCCACGGCCTGCTCATTGTGCGGAAACCCCGTGCGACCAGGGGTGGTCTGGTTCGGCGAATCGTTGCCGGAAAAAGAATGGGACCAGGCCGAAACCTCAATGCAGCAGGCAGACCTAGTGGTGATCGTGGGAACCTCCGGCGTGGTGTGGCCCGCGGCCGGGTTGCCGAGCATCGCTGCCGAACGTGGCGTGCCCATCGTGGAGGTCAGTCCGCAGCGCAGCGCCCTCACGGACCTGGCCACGTGGTCTTTAAGAACGACGGCAGCAATCGGCCTTCCCGCCATCGTTCAAGCACTCGGGGAAGAATAATCCGCCTTATCCGACGCTTGACCAGGCAGACGTGTGCTTAGCGGAGGAGGCGCTCCAACTGCTCGTGGTACATCGCGGGGAGGCAACCCGCGTCGACCGCCTTGCGCGCCAGTTCTTTATCGCCCATCTTGGCGCGGAATACCTCGCCCATGGTCACGCCGTGGCTGGGCGCCGGGCCAAAAGTGATGGCATCGCCAGGAGCGATTTCGCCGGGACAAATCACCCGGAAATAAGAGCCTGCCTGCGCACGCTGGGTAAAGGTCTTCATCCAGCCCTTTTGTTCCAACCATGCGCCAAACGTGCGACATGGCTGGCGGGCAACAGAGACCTCCAACACGGCAGTGCCAACGAACACCTGCTGGTTGATCACCACTGATGCCCAGTCCACGCCTACAGTCGTGAGGTTGTCCCCGAACGCGCCATTGTGCAGTGATTTGCCCAGCTCAGACTCCCAGTAATCCAACTCCTCGCGCGCCATGGCGTACACGGCTTTTTGCGCCCCACCGTGGTGCTTGGAATCGCCGATAATATCGCCGCGCACCCCGGAGCCATCGCCGTAATTGGGCCCCGGAGTGAAAACGGAAATCGAGTCGCACGGCTGCTTATTGATCCCGCTCACGCGATCCGCCCCTGCGGGATCAGGCTGGGGAACAGCCACGTTGGTGCTCAGAACCCGCTGCTCAGTCGTTGTTTGGCAGTGTTGTAGAGCTGTAAATGGTGCTGGCATTACCTTGCCCTCCGATCATGTCGATCCAACCGCTAGCGAGTAGGGGCTTGAGAGCATAACGGACCTGTCCTTCACTCAGCTGCGTTGCATCCATAATTTCTTGAATAGTTTTATTTTCTTCCGCTACGGAAGCGAAGACGATGGAGACGTTTTTTCCGTGGGGGAGCCGAAGATCAGATGTCTTTGTTGCATCCGCATTTGCCGATACTTGAGAGGGAGTGGGTTCGGGGGGGCTTGAAAAGGTGTGTTCAGCGGTCTTCTTCCTGCGGAAAATCACCTTGAAAGACACGCCAGAATTGATGAGTTTTGGCTGACGAAGGTTTGCGTACCGCGTGGCCTGGAAAACCTCGAGAATTCCGCCTCCTTCACCTTCCACAACAGCGTGGCCGTCAGATGTGACCGTTCGTTTTGCATGTTCGTAGAGCCGCTGATTCACTGCGGCCTTGGAAAGGTTGCTGCTTTCCAATTGAGAAACAGACACTCCCTTGAGTCCACCTGGGCTTTCGATGACGAGGGCGTCTTGAGTAATTCTGATCTCTACTCGTTTTCCGGCTCCCACGGTGTCCGGCCCGAGATCTCTGTGGATGAGAGCATTGGCAATCACCTCACGGATAGCGGTCATGGGAATTTCTGATTCCTGTACAAGATGCCCGCTCTCGTTGTACGTCCGGTCAGAAGAAATATTTTCCCGAACCCATTCCATCGAATCTTCAAGGAGTGCGGGAGCCGGGCCATCAAAGTGCTTTAGATTCTTGATTCTCCGGCCTGTGCCGTCAGAGGGAAGTTGTACTGCTGCGGTGATGCTGAGTGCAGGCAACTTAGCCTGTGGGTAGAAGCCAAGCGAATAAAGCCCTGCATACGTCAGTTCACCAGAACTGGAGGTCACTCCTGTGAGTTCTAGAATTTTCGAGTCGTCATTGATTTGGCCCAGCCTGCGGCTCTGGTTGCGGCATTTTGCTAGGTACTGCTTTAGTGCAGACTCATCGAGATCCGAGACACTTGAACCAGGCAGGGTTTTCAGGTCGTAATCATCCCGCTCCGTGTCATGGAGCGCTGCGACCTCCATCATGTGAAGATCGTTTGCATTCATCACATGGTCGCCGTCACCTTGGCGGAGCATTGCATTGCCCTTATACCTGGCAGGTTTTTGACTAGGTGACAACGGTTGTACCTGTACGATTAGAACTCGTTTGCCCCTGATCTCCACAGTCCAAAAGTCAAGATGCGGTGCTGGGACAACTGAATTTCTAGTTTGCGCAGCGACTTGATTTTGTAGCGCAGCAGCATCTTTTACCCCTCGAATTTCGAGGGAACTGTCAACACCAAGAAAAATGGTTCCACCGTCTGGCAGGTTTGCGAAAGCACACGTCGTTTCTGGGAGGTTTTCCGGCAACTGACGTGCCAGCTTGCACTCGATGAGGGTGGTGTCATCGCCAAGTGATTTAAGCTCGGCGAGGGCAACCTCTACCTGGTGCGCATTCCAGTTCATGTTTCAAACTGTAAATCTACAAACTGAAACTGTCAAAGTTTTAACAAGTTAACAGTTAAACTTTAGAACTTTTAGCGACAGTGGTAGTGAAAGCTATTGCTGACACTGCAGAACTCGCTGCTCAGTAGCCATAACCATTTCCGTAGCCGCCACCGTATGGCGGGTATGGCGACTGATAACCCGGAGTTACCACCGCTCCCGTGTTCGGGTCATAGGGCAGACCCGTGGACGGCTCGATGGGATAGCCCGTCTGCGGATCGTACTGCTGGACACCCGTGCCATTGTCCGCACCGCCACCGGTTCCCGGGGCAGGGGAGATGCCCTGGCCCGTGCCATTAGCTCCGGTGCCATCCGAGTTGGCGTCGACATCAGAATCAGAACCTTGACCCTCTAGGGCCGCAAACTCATCCTTGTCCAACGACCCAATCGCACGGGAATTACCGTCCCCATTAGCCGGCGGTACTTCATCCTCGCTAGCGGGCGGAACCGCACCATCAGCAGGTGGGAACGCAACAAAAGGCTTCAGCGGAGGCAGCGGACCCAGCGGAGGATCAGCGAACATCTGCCGCTCGATCTCCGGGGCCAAGGACGCAGCAAACACATTGGTGAAGTGGTGCGCATCGCGGTAAACCGCCATGTTGCCGATGATCGACGGGCACCAACCGTCCTTGCAGTAACCCAGCGTGGGATCCACATGCGTGACATCCAAGCCCTGGTAGGCCTCGTACTGCGGGCTCACCGGCAGCAAAGATTCCTCCACCGCAGAGCCACACACGCTATTGATGGTCTCGATCTCCTCCGGGGTCGGCGCATTCTGATCCGCCACACCTGGGAAATCGGTGCCGTCATAGTTCGGGTCACCATTGCCCGCGAAGTTGCCCTCCATCATCTCGGAGACGCACTCGCGCTGGTTGAACTGACCCTCTTCAGGATTGCGCTGCATGTGCCAAGGGTTATCGCGCACCAAGTAGGAATGGATGCCCGCGTCCGTGAACTTGCGCACCACATCCACGTATTCATCCGGAACCACTTCAGGGCCTTGGCCCAGGTAGTCATTCGGGCGGGTGCCCGTCATGAAAATGCCATCCGTGGGCGGGTTTTCTAGGATGTAATCCATCACGGCATCAGACCACTCGCGACAGGACGGATAATCCTCGCCCGTCCACAGCGGAACCGTGGAGCCCACCGGGCAACCCATCTTCAGCAACGGCATGATCTTCAAACCGCGCTGCTTGCCCACCAAGTCCATGGCTGGCATGTAGTGCTCCGAGTGGGAGCCGCCGATGACGTACAGCGTGCGATCAGAATTCACATCACCGTAGGCGCACTCTTCCTCGGACTGGTTGTAGTTCTTGTGCGTGATGACCACGGCAGGCTCGAAGCCGATTTGGCAGCCATCAGGCTGAGTAGGCGGCAGCAAGGCCTGGAAATCCTGAAGCGGAGGAATCAACTGCAGGCCTTCTGGGGCGTATCGGTCATACAGGAAGGACTCCGCACCCGGGTAGGTGCTGCGATCCATGGCGTGGGCCATGAGGTCTTCCGTATTGGCCTCTGCCTGCTCTTGCAGGTAGGTGGGGCTGGCAATGATCGCGCCCGCGATGAACAAAATCACCAGCGTGTAGATGGTCTTTGGCCACACCTTGATGGAGTTCCACCAATACTTCGGGTTCCACAGCACCCAGCTGCGCGCAGGCTTCTTGCCCTGGCGTAGAGGCTTTTCGATCAGCCAGGAAGACAGCCACGCCAGCGCCAAGCTGACCGCAATCACGCCAGCACCCACCAGCGGATCCACCATAGTTCCGCCACCGGCAGGGCTGTCCCCAGGTTTCGCGCTGGAACGCTGCCCCATCCATGCAACCACCAGCACCAACAGCGGCCAGTGCCACAGGTATAGCGCGTAGGAAATCCGGCCCAAGAACTGGAAAACCCTGGATTCCAACATCCGCGTCACGCCCGTGGGGCGGCCACCTGTGCCGGAGATAACCACCAGCGCGGCACCCACCAGAGGCACCAGCGTCCACGGTCCAGGGAACTGTTCAGAACCGTTGAGGAACAAGCCCGTGCAGATAATCGCGGCCAGGCCAGCCAGTCCCATGATCCAGCGCCACACAGAAGGGATAGGTGGGATCGCGAGGCTGCCATCTTTGCGCCGGCGCAACAGCCACAACCCCAGCAGGCCACCCAGGCCCACTTCCCAGAAACGGCTGAACGTCGAGTAGTAATTCAGTGCCTGGTTGTCCACGTTCAACCAGCACGCATACGCGAACGAGGCCACCGTTCCCGTCGTGAGAACCACCAGCAACGCGCCCTTGGCAAACCTGCGGAAAATGGCAGCAATCAGCACCACCACCAGCAAAGACGCCACGTAAATCTGCAACTGGGCAGACATCGACCACAAGTGCTGGAACGGGCTCACCGTATTGCGCACGTTGGTGTACTCGCGCCCAGAAAAGGCCAGCACCCAGTTGATGTAGTAGCCCAGCGCACCCACCGCGTCCTGAGCCATCGTGACGTGCACCAGCTTGCTCATCACAAATAAACTGCCCGCCAGGGTGGCCGCAACCACCACTGCGAGCAGAGGGAAAAGACGCCTCACGATGCGCAGCAAAGACTGCACAATCGTCAAGCCATCTTTACGCCTCGCATTGTTGAGCTGGCTGGAGAAGAAGAATATTCCGCCCAGCAGCAAGAAGACGTCCACGCCAGCGGACACTTTGCCCACGAACACGTGAAATACAACAACGAGGGCGATCGCGAGCCCACGCAACCCCTCGATATCTGTTCTGAAGGAAGTACCAGCTGATTTGGCCATAACGGAACTATCGTAGGCGTAGGGGCTGCGCATCTCCGAACTAACACTCTGCACTTGCGCAAAAAGGCCCCACCTTTTTGCCAGTTTTGGTGGCGTTTCCACAGTTCATCGTTATGTTGGAAAGCATGTCAACGATTCTTGTGGTCCATCATTCACCCACACCCGCCACCCGTGGTCTCGCCGATTTTCTTCTCGACGCCACCCGTGACGCGGCCGACATGGCCAACGAAGTGCTCGGGTCTGAACAGCGGATTGACGTTGTGGAAGTCAATGCCCTGGAACCGGACATCGACCAGTTGCGCGCAGCCGATGGGCTGATCCTGGGCACGACTGCCAACTTCGGCTATATCTCCGGAGCCCTGAAGCACTACTTCGATTCCACGTTCTACGCAGTCCAGCAGGACAAGCGAGGACTACCCATGAGCTGGTGGATCCGCGGCGGGTACGACACCACCGGCGCGGCCAAGGCCATGCGCAGCATCACCACCGGCTACGAATGGCAGCCGTGCGCCGAGCCCGTGGAGTTCACCGGCGACATCGAGCCACACCACGAGGAGCTCAAGGTCATGGCTCAAGCTGTGGTGGGGCAAGTGGCGTCGTAAAAGAAACAACCCAAAGAAAGCCCCCACGGGGATGGGGGCTGACGGCGGGGAGGAACTACTTGGCGTCCGAAAGGGCGTAGGCAGCACCTGCCGTGGCGGCGGTAACGCTCAACACCGCAGGCCAGGAGCCCATCTTCTTCGCCAGCGGGTGGGACAGGCCGAACGCGCCGATGTAACCGGTGGCCAGGCCGGCGGCCACGCCAGCGCCAGCCTTGGCGTTCCACGAACGGGCAGCGTAAACGCCAGCAGCGGCCAGAATCACTCCGCCGAGGGGGCGAATGCCGGTCTCGCGGGCAGTGATCCAACCGCCGATGAGGCCCGTGGCGACCACTGCAGCCGTGTTGACATCCTTAGCGGGCTTCAGAGAAATGCTCGAGTTGCTCATACGATCCACCCTAGCCACGTTTTTTACATTGGCGAGGGTGAAGGTTGGCGAATCGGGGGTGCTCCAACTTTGCTCAAAAAATGGAGTAATTGAAGCGCAAAAAGATGAGAACTGCGAACCGAAAGCGTATTCTGGCCACCAGCCAAAAGATAAGAAAGGAGACAGGCTCTGTGGTTGAGGACGCATCGAAGGAACGTCAGAACATAACAACTCGCCTGACTCGCCTCTGGGACATCGACGTTCCTATCATTGGCGCTCCGATGGCCGGACGCGCTGGAGGCGAACTCGCCGCCGCTGTCTCACAAGCTGGTGGCCTCGGAATGATCGGGGTGGGGGCGAACACGAGCGTGGAGTGGGTCACCGAAAACGCCCGCATCGCCCGCGAGGCAACACAGGGCACGGGCGCACAAGCCGGATACGGAGCACAGGGGAATGCGATGGGCAGCTTTGCGCGCAGGATGCTGGGCCAAAAGGATTCCGCGGAGAGTGCTGGAGGCGCGGCCGCTAGTGCCGAGGCTACGGACCTGGGGAACTTCGGCATCGGCGTGATGCTGTGGGCAATCAAGGACCAGCCAGACGTATGGCAAGCCGTGTTGGATGCCCGCCCGAAGGTCATCAGCCTTGGGTTCGGCGATGCCAACGGATATGTAGAGCAGGCGCATGACCACGGAATTTCCGTGGTGGCGCCAGTTAATGACATCGCGCAGCTCCGCCAAGCGCTGGATGCCGAAGTGGATGTGGTGTGCATTCAGGGCACGGACGCTGGCGGGCACACCGGGCGCATGGGCACTATGCCCCTGATGCAGACCATCTTGGACTACCTGATGCGCTCCGCGCCGGGCATCCCCGCGGCCGTGGCAGGCGGAATTGGATCCGGACGCGGAGTGGCGGCGGCCCTAGCGGCAGGCGCTGATGCGGCATGGGTGGGCACCGCGCTGCTGGGCAGCCCAGAAGCGCTGGGATCCGACGAACTGCGGGCCGCCGCGGTAAAGGCCACCGGAAAATCGACACTGCTGACAGATATCTACGACCGCGCCGAGCGGCAGGGGTGGGATACGGAAACGTGGCCCACCCGCACCGTGGCCAATAGCTTTACCGACGTATACGCCGAGATGTCCGGGCGGGGCGAAGTGACCGATGCGGAGCTGGTGGATGCGCGAGCGACCGGTGGTGACTTTGCGGAGGATCTGAAGCTTCATGCAGGTCAGGGGCTCGATTTGCTGAAGTCAGAGCAGCCGGCCGGAGCCGTTATTGAGCAGATGGCCGACGAGGCGCGCCTGTTGCTGAACCGCACGTTGTTCTAGTTTTCCGGGGTAACTGCGTGCGCATCTGGGGCGCTGAATGTTGGTTTACTTACCTATGTATATGGCCAACAGGGGCGATATTGGTAACGAAATGGTTCATTTTTGGCAGCGATTTGGTTGATATGGGTGCAAATTTGCGTTTTGCGGTAAAATAGATGGCATGGATACTCTCATTCTCGCAGCAAACTCAGAATCTGGCGTTCCCGCACTCGGCTTCATCGGCTGGATCATCATCGGTGGTCTCGCCGGTTGGATCGGCTCTAAGATCATGGGCACCGACGCCCAGATGGGTCTGCTGGCCAACATCGTCGTCGGCATCATCGGTGGCTTCCTCGGCGGCTGGCTCTTCACCCTCATCGGTATCGGCAGCGGTGGCTGGATCTTCAGCTTCATCACCTGTCTGATCGGTGCTTGCATCCTCCTGTGGATCCTCAAGCTGGTCATGGGTCGTCGCTAAACGTCTCCCTATGACTGGGCATCCGCCCAGTCTCCACCTCACACCCGGCAGCGATGCCGGGTTTTCTTATGCCTGGGTTTACTTATGGTGGAGTGCGAATGCTGCGCGAGTCACTGTCTATAGGTGGTTATCCGAGACCCACCGGCTCAAGCTATGCCGGTTGGTGTGCTGAGTCTTCCGCAGAATATTGGACACGTGAGTTTCCACCGTCTTGACGCTGATGAAGAGCTTTTCCGCCATCTCCCGGTAGGTATATCCGCGAGCCAACAAGCGCAAAACCTCGCGCTCCCGGCGCGTGAGATCGTCCAGCAAGCTCTCGCCCTCTTGGACTTCCGCCACCTCAGAAGCCGGAACGCCCTGGCTCTGCAGGTCCTCGGCGGACGCGAGATTGGTTTCAGAACTATTAGCCGCCGCCTTGCCAGTTACCGTACTGCCAGCCGGGCCGGTGCTAAACGCGTCCAGCACATACCCTGCCAGACGAGGCGAAAACACCGCGTCGCCCGAGTGCACACGGCGAATTGCGTCCACCAGCTCTTCACTCCGGATGGACTTAGTCACGTAGCCGCGCGCTCCGCCCCGGATCAACGCAATGACATCTTCGGCGGAATCGGACACGCTCAAGCACAAGTACTGCGCGCTCACACCAGAGCGCATGCCCTCTCGCAACACGGCCAAGCCCCCGCCCTCTGGCATATGGACATCCAACAGAATCACGTCGGGAGTAGTGGCAGAGATGCCGCTGATGGCGTCGGACACAGAACCCGCATCACCCACCACCTCGATCATGCCGGCGCCCACGGTTCCCAACTCTGCGCGCACGCCCGCGCGGAACATGGAATGGTCATCGACGAAGAAGACGCGGATCGCGGATGCAGTGCCATCGGGCATGAAAGAAAACTCCAGGTAGAGGGCGGGAAAAGGCTAGTTGGACGAGGCGGGAAGAGTGATGATGACCTCCGTGCCTCCGAGCCCAGTATCGATTTCCACGCTACCGCCCGTGCGCTCCATTCGCCCCAAGATCGACTGGCGCACACCTTGGCGGTCCTCGGGGATGGAATCCACTGCGAATCCGGGGCCGCGATCGCGGACGAAAAGTTCAATGCGGCCGGTGGGATCCTCGGCATCCACGAACACGTTGATTTCATCGCACCCGGAGTGCTTGGCGGCGTTGACCATTGCTTCTCGCCCGGCCAGTACCAGCGCCAAGGAGGCATCGTTGGTGGGGCGATCCTCGCCAATCAACACTGGTCGTACCCGGATTCCGTACTGGTCCTCCACCTCGCCGCAGGCTACTCGGACCGCGCCCAGCAATGTCTCCGGCGCCACGGATTCCTCCATGCCAAACAGCCACTGGCGCAGCTGGCGCTCCTGGCTGCGGGCCAACGTGACCGTCTCCGGCTCCTGCGAATTCTTCTGAATCATCGTCAGAGTCTGCAGCACGGAATCGTGAATCCTGCTGGCGATGTCCGCGCGTTCGGCCTCCGCTGCGCGTTCCATCGCGGACTTATTGGCGGTTGCCCACAAACGCAGCCATAGCGGCACCAAGACCACCACAAAACCCACGATGAGCAGCAACACCGTCAGAAAAGCCAAGCCCAGCAGCGAGAACTGCGACTGCTGAGAATCCGTCACGCCCAGCACCACGATGGTCCCGGCTAGACCCAAAATCAGCAGCACCACACCACCAATTAGGCTGCTCAGGTGCAGCCACCGGTTCTTCGGCGTGAGCGTGCCGCCGCTCGCCACATCGCGTACACCGAAGGTCTGCCACACCAAGAACACACCCACGGCCGCCACGGCCAAGCCCACGGTCACCGGGGTGCGCTCGGCAGTCAGGGCGCTACCGGCAATCAGCACCACCACGCCCACGGCGACCAGCGCCCAATCGGCCATCGTCGCAGGTCGATTGATAGTTTCTGGCCCTTTAATCCAGCGCGATCCCTCGTAGATCTTGGTCCTTGTGGTGCCGGCCATGCCGGCTTCCGCGTCACTTACCGAATCGGTGAAGATCCACAGACCGACGTACAAGGGGATGGCCAAGCTCGGAGCGATCAGCAGGATGACAAAAGCCACGCGCACCCACCGCAAATCCACCCCAAGGTGTGCGGCCAAACCCGTGCACACGCCGCCGAGCAGACGGTTTTCCCGGACGCGGTGAAATTCCGGGTACGGGGCGCCTGCTTGTTGGCTAGCTGCCTTGCGACCGGAGGACTTATTCCGGCCCCACGGCCACAGGCCGCGGCTCGGGCCAGGATGCGATGGCTCGGGGCTTTGTCCTGGGCTCGGAGTTTCCGGGGTGGAGCGGGTCATAACAGTAGTGTGCCAGCTGAGAGCATCAGGGATCATCAGGGTTTACCCTGAAATCACAGGATGAGGGGTTTTCCCCGATGTGGGACACGGCAGCGGGAAGAGACACTGGCAAGCATGACGAACAACACGCAAGATTTCAGCAGCACTCTTTCCGATATGTGGCGCACCCGCCCCGTGCGCTTTCCTTCCCGCCAAAACTCTGGAGCATGGCTGGCCGGCATCGCCGAGGGCATCGCCGTGCGCTATCAAATCTCCCCAGTACTGATCCGCCTGGGATTCGTCGCACTGACCTTCTTCGCCGGCATGGGCCTGCTTCTGTACCTGACCCTGCTGGTAATCCTGCCGCGCTACACCGTGCCGCTCAGCCCCGCGGAGGTGGTATTCCGCAACCGCCGGGATCCGCGCTACAGCACAGAGCGGACGATCGGTTGGATCGTGGGCATCATCCTGATCATCAACGCGTTGGGCACTGGCAGCGCGCTGAGCACCAAGGACATCATCGGTGTACTGGCTATCGCCGCGGCCGCGTACTTGTTGCATCAGCGGATGCCGGAGCCACCGGAGGATTTCTACGCCACGGCATACCCGGATCCGGACGCAGCGGATGCCACGGGAGGTGCTGCGGCGGGCGGTGAGTATGGCGTCGGTAAGGAAAACACCACGTCAACCACTGAATACGCCGCGACGTACACCGCAGCAGAAGGATTTGAGACGCGGGCGGACATCCCCACGCCGCCCAGCTGGGACCCATTGGGCACCGCGCCGTTTGCGTGGAACTTGCCTGATCCAGACGAGGCGCCTGCGCAGGGCCACGCCAGTGCCTCGGGGGCGCGGAAGCGGGGAGGATTCGGGCGCGCGATCCGACGGTTCGTGATCGCGATGGTGGTGCTCGTTGCCGTGAGCGGTACCGCGGTGCTGGGATTGGTTGGGTCTGACTTGGTTGGCGGATCGGAGCAATCCAACTTCAACGCCGGGACTTCCGGAACGTTCCCGGTAGACCCGGATAGGCAGAGTGCGCAGTACCGGTTCTGGATGTCCGACGTGGAACTCGACCTCGGAACGTTGTCTGCCGAATCTGGTGTGCTCAAGCGGGATAGCTTCCAAGACATGGAATTGAACGCGCGCCTGTCCGGAGTGAAACTGCTCATCCCAGAGACGACCACCGCTGCCAGCTACCAGGTGAAACTAGAGTGCACGGACACTTTCATGTCTGAATCGGTGTGCCAGCAGGGCACGAGCTTTGACGTGCGGGGCGCGGACTGGCAGGAGCATGCTGCGGATGCTGCGCGGAAGGATCTGCCGACGGTGACCGTGCGTGTCAGCGCTGGGTTGGCCGAAGTGACGGTGGATAGGCGCTAGCGTTTCGAGTTGCTAGCGTTTAGAGCGCGTTGTGAGTGGCCGGTTAGCCCAGTTCAGATGGGTTTTCCGGCCATTTGTGCTTGGGGTAGCGCCCACGCATATCCTTGCGCACGCCCTGGTAGGGCCCCTGCCAGAAACTCCGTAGGTCATCCGTGACGGCCAGCGGCCTACCCGCGGGGGATAGCAGGTGAAACTGCACCGGCACACCCGCGATTCGCGGAGATTCGTGCAGGCCAAAGGCGTCTTGCAGCTTCGTCGCGATGATCGGCGCGGCGTGCGGATCCTCCGCCGGATACGTCACCGCCGCATTCCTGCCGCTCGGCAGCTCCACGCGCTCTGGCGCCCACTGGTCAATCGGCCGGTCCCACGGAATGAGCCCGCGCAGCACACCCGCCACGTCCGGGGCGCGCCCCGCAGCGAGATCACTGGCCGCGAATTCCAGAACCTCTTCCGGCAGGTCAGACGACACATCCGGGTAGCCCTCCACCCCGTGTGCATGCAGAAATGACATCCGCGCCAGCAGATTGCGCGCGTTGTTGCTCAATGGCAACAGCTCTGCGCCGTGCTCCTTTAGAGCCTCCCGCACGGCTCGCACGGACTCCTCCTTTGTCGCCTGTGCTGGCGCGCTGCTCAGCTCGATCGCGCCCAGCCGCCGTACCTCCCGCACGCGCACTTTCTTGGTCTGTGGGTCGAAGGTTGCTGTTCTTTCCTTTTCGACGCCACCTCCCGCCGCAATCGCTACCTCCTCCGAGATCTGCACTGCGCTGCGAACACGAGCTCCCGTGCCGTCCTTGGTATGAGCGCGAGCGATGTCTGCCACGGCGAACCATTGTTGCGCGTTTCCACTGGTCGCGGCCAGCAGCTTGCGGCTCAAGGCCGCGCCAGTGCCGCCGACGGTGAGCACGCGGTCTGTCATTTCCGCTGCGTTGTCTCCGACGCGCCGGGCGATCAATTGCGGGAAGCAGCACGCCACGCACACGCCGATCGCCTCTGCACTGTCGGGCTTCGGTGGTTCTGCTGCTGACGAGAGGGAGGAGGTGAGGGCGGACAGATCAGGAAGGCCTTCGACGTTCCGCGAGTGCTTGTCCAGGATTTTGCGGATGCGTGCCACGCCCGGCTCCGAGCTGCGCACACGAGAGACTTGGGTGGCTAACGCGGTGGAGGGATCGGGTGTGGCGTCGAGAAGAAAAACAACCTTGGCCACGGTATCCACGTCTACGATCTGGCTGGCCAGGAGCGCGCCACGGGCCAGATGGGGATCTAACGGTATGGCGGCGAGACGGCGGCCCAGCTCCGTGACCTGGTCAAACGGATGATTCTTGGACGCGGGAGTGAGCGCGCCGAGGCGGACTAGCGACTGTGTGGCGGCGCGGGCAGGGAACTCAGGAAAAGGGTCGGGGAGGGGCAGGCCATTGCCGCCGGGAGCGCCCCATACCGCGCAATCCAGCAGCGCGCCCGTGAGATCCGAAGTGGAGATGGCCGGCGGGGAAAACGCTGCTAGATGCGACCACTGCTCCGCAGTGATGCAGCGAAAGACCTGGCCAGGGCCTTCGCGGCCAGCGCGGCCCGCACGCTGGATGGTGGAGGCCTGCGAGGCGGACTCGGTGACCAGCTGTGACATCCCGCGGGAGGAATCCAGCCTGGAAACCCGAGACAAGCAAGAATCCACCACGGTGCGCACGCCGGGGACCGTCAACGACGACTCTGCGACGTCCGTGGCGATGATGACCCGGCGCGTTGGGGTGCGCTCGGTGGAATTATCTGGTGAGAACGAATTACGCGGCGAAACTACCGCCGACTGCTGCTTGGGGGACAGGCCACCGTGCAGGGCCAACGCCTCGATGGGGTGGCCCGCGACCGTGATTCCGTCCATCTTGTCTGCGAGGATTTCCGTGCCGCGGATGGTGGGAACGAAGGCCAGTAGATCGCCGGGGGAGGAGTCTGTGTGCTCGACGGCGGTGTGTTTTAGTGCTTCGAGGATCCGGGCGTGCACGATGTCCTCTACTGAGCCACGCGCGCCGGGCCGAGCCCGGCTGTCTCTGTGAGAGATGGAGTTTTCGCTGGTGGAGTAGTGGATCTCCAGCGGATAGATAGGGTTGGGAACATCCACAATGGGCGCATCCAATAGTGAGGCAAACCGCGCAGCATCCACGGTGGCGGACATCGCGACCACCACGAGGTCCTCCCGAAGCTCGCGCAGCTGAGCCAGCATGCCGAAAACCAGATCAGACTCCAAGTGGCGCTCGTGGATCTCATCGATGATCACCGCGCCCACATCCGCCAGATCTGGATCCCGCAGCAATCTGCGCAGCAGAACACCAGAGGTGACAAATTCAATCTGGGTCGCTGGGCTGACGCGGGATTCGCCGCGGATTGTGTAGCCCACGTCCTGGCCGAGGCTCCACCCGTGAATGCTGGCCACGCGCGCTGCCGACGCCCGGGCGGCGATGCGCCGAGGCTGGGTGACGATGACTTTGGTGGGGGCGGGTGTGGCGTCGGAATGAATACGAAGGGAATCCGAAGACGTGGCGCGATCGCGCAGAAAATCCTGCACATACCCGGGAGCTAGCGTGGTCTTACCGGTGCCGGGAGGGGCCTGAATAACCGCCGCGGATTGCCGGGATAAGGCAGCTAAAAGGGCTTGGCGACCTGCAGAAAACGGAAGGTTGATGGTCATAGCTTAGAGCTCGGGGAATAGCTCAGAATAGCCGTCCAATTGCCCCAGGCTCGGCGAGTGGTAGTAGCTGATAAGCCAGTAGACCAGCAGGACGACGGCCGTGGTGGCGATGGCGAAAATCAGCAGCATCCGCAGGGCGAAGGTCACGCTACGAGGCTTGCGTTCCTCTTCGTCCACGGGCAGTTCGGCGGCCTGGTGGGGCAGTTCTGCAAAAGGATCCGAGGATTTCACTGGGGTGCCGTCTGGGTTGAGGAATCCGCCGCGCTCTGGGGTGGTGGCGCGGAAGGTCCCTGTGTCCTGGGTTTTCTGCACGGGGAGCCTCCTTCCTGCGTGTTTGTCCGCCGGGATAATTGGCGGTGCTGAGTCCATATAACTCGAATGGAGAAAGAGCTTAGGGTTTTGTCAGCAACATTAGCAGCTGGCCGGGACATAAAAATTGTCTGTTTGCCTACGGGCAGGGCTCTTTTTGTGGGCCGCCGGGAGGTTTTCCACAGAGGGCGTCGGCTGGGGATAAATTCCCTGTCCGACGATCACGTCCGGATAGGTCGTCCTGCTGAATTTGTACGGTGTGGGGGCTTCGCACGAGGCAACGGGAAACGACTTCCCACTAGCTGGTGCCAGCAGGCGAAACTGCAGAACCGCAGACGCGCAACCGTAGATACAAGGACAGGGTAGAAACGTGACTATGACTCAGGAAGAAAACAAGGCCTCTGCACAGCCATCCGGTGAGGTGGAGGTGCAGGCAACGGACGAGGTCACCCCGGGCGGACAGACCGTGGGTACCGACGGGGTAGCCCGCCCAGCGTGGGCATACCGCAGCCCGTTGAACTTCAACTATTACGAGCGCGAGTGGGGCCGCAAAGTCATTACGGAACACGGTCTGTTCGAAAGGATGTGCTTGGAGGGGTTTCAGTCCGGTCTCTCGTGGGCCACCATCCTGGCCAAGCGCCCCGCCTTCCGTGATGTGTTTTTTCTTTTCGACGCCACCCGTATTCAGGCAATGTCTCAGCAACAACGTGATGATGCTCTTGCTGATGCTCGCTTGGTTCGCAATCAGCAGAAGCATGCGGCGATCTATCAGAATGCAGAAGCCACGATTGCGTTACGTGATGATCCTGATCTGCAAAAACTCCCTAAAGATTCGCCGGCGAGGGATGTGCTGGGCGGAGTGGCGAAGATGCTGGCTCCTGGCCTGCCTGTGTTGTTGTGGTCCTTTACTCCCGCCCACCAGGAACAGCCGCGCCATGTCAATGACATTCCCACTACCTGTGATGAGGCAAAGGCTATGGCCAAGGAACTCAAGCGCCGAGGTTTTACCTTTGTGGGGCCCGTCACCTGTTATGCGCTGATGCAGGCAATCGGGATGGTGGACGATCACGTGGCGGAATAGAGTTGATGAATCGGCTTACTGAATGCCTTTGTGTTTCGAGTGCATTAACAAAGGGCAACGTTCCGGTAACGGGCCGTGATGATTATGAAAATGTGCTTAAAATAAGACATATCCCCAGTTGGACGACTCTCAGCACAAAAGGGTTCCATTTAAGCGTGAAACTTAGGTCTGCCTTATTTTGTGTAGGTGGGGGAGTTGCGGAACTGTATAAAAAAACCACCTTGTGACATGTGATAGAGGCTTCACCATGTACCCCGGGAGATGGCCATCACATTCGCAACAAGGAGTTGCCCACCCCGCAACTGCGCAAGCTTGTGACGATTTTGAAGTGACGAATAGAAGGCCACAAAACATGACGAACTACCCTCCACGCCAGGGTCTGTACGATCCACAGTTTGAACACGATGCGTGTGGTGTTGCTTTCGTGGCGGATGCCCACGGACGCGCTTCCCGCGACATTGTGGAAAAGGGCATTCAGGCACTCGTGAATCTGGACCACCGCGGTGCAGCCGGTGCGGAAAAGAACACGGGCGACGGCGCAGGCATCCTGATTCAGGTGCCTGATCGCTTCTACCGCGAAGAAATGTCCAAGTTTGGCGTCGAACTGCCAGCGGCTGGCGAATACGCCACGGGCATTGCATTCCTGCCGAACGCCCGCATGGCCGCCCTGGAGGCTATGCGTGACGTGGAGACCATCGTTAAGGAAGAGGGAATGACTTTCCTCGGCTGGCGCGAGGTTCCCGTGGACGATTCCTCCCTGGGTGCTATGGCTCGCGACGCAGAGCCAATCTTCTTCCAGCTGTTCATCGCTGGTGAGGATTCCGAGGGCAACGCTCTGTCCGGACTCGAACTCGACCGTGCTGCATGGTTCGTCCGCAAGCGTGCCGAGCGCGAGCTGGGTAATAAGGGTGCCGGCGAAGGTGCAGGCAGCGAGACTGTTTACTTCCCATCCCTGTCTGCGCGCACCGTCGTATACAAGGGCATGCTGACCACGCCTCAGCTGCGTGACTTCTACCTGGACCTGCAGGATGACCGCGTGGAGTCTGCGCTGGCCATCGTGCACTCCCGCTTCTCCACGAACACCTTCCCATCGTGGCCGTTGGCTCACCCATACCGCATGCTGGCACACAACGGTGAGATCAATACCGTGCGCGGCAACGAGAACTGGATGCGCGCACGCGAGTCTCAGATCAACTCTGAGGTTCTCGGAGACCTCTCCCGCGTACTGCCTATCTGTAACCCAGACGGCTCCGATACCGGCCGCTTCGACGAAGCCCTAGAGCTGCTGCACCTGGGTGGACGTTCCCTGCCGCACGCCGTGCTGATGATGGTTCCGCAGGCTTGGGAGCGCAACGAAAACCTGGACCCTGAGGTCCGCGGATTCTACGAGTACCACTCTTCCCTCATGGAGCCATGGGACGGCCCAGCCGCGCTGGCCTTCACAGACGGCACCTTGATCGGCTCTGTACTGGACCGCAACGGCCTGCGCCCCGGACGCATCACCATCACCCGCGATGGCCTGATCGTTATGGGCTCTGAGACCGGTGTGCTGGACATTCCAGATGCAGACATCGTGCAGCGCACCCGCGTCGAGCCCGGCCACATGTTCCTCGTGGACACTTCCCAGGGCAAGATCTACAGCGATACTGAGGTCAAGGAACTCCTGGTCGCTGAGCCGTACAAGCAGTGGGTTGAAGAAAACCTGGTGCGCTCCAACGAACTGCCTGCCGGTGAAGGCGTGGCCATGAACCACGACCGCATTGTGCTGCGCCAGCGCGTGTTCGGCTACACCGAAGAAGAAGTCGAAAGCCTCATCCGCCCAATGGCTATCACCGGTGCGGAAGCCACCGGTTCCATGGGTACGGATACGCCAATCGCAGCACTGTCCAACCGCCCACGGATGCTGTACGACTACTTCGCACAGCGCTTCGCTCAGGTGACCAACCCTCCACTGGACTCTCTCCGCGAGAAGATGGTGACCTCTCTGTTCACCCAGCTGGGTGCCCAGGGCGACGTACTCAGCCCTACTCCGCAGGCTGCACACCGCATCCACTTGGACAGCCCAGTGCTCTCCAACGAGGATCTGGCCAAGCTGGAAAACGCTGGCGAAGACGAGAAGTACAGCGCCTTCCAGGCAGCTCGTATCTCTGGCCTGTACCCAGTTGCTCACGGTGGACGCGGCATGACCGAGGCCCTGGAGCGCATTCGTCGCGAAGTCTCTCAGGCAATCGCCGATGGCAAGACGCTGATCATCCTTACCGACCGTGAGTCGGATGAGCGTAACGCTCCAATCCCATCGCTGCTGCTCACTTCCGCAGTGCACCACCAGCTGGTTCGGGAAAAGACCCGCACCCAGGCTTCTCTGATCATCGAGTCCGGCGATGCCCGCGAGGTGCACCACCTGGCCATGCTGATCACCTTCGGCGCAGATGCCGTCAACCCTTACATGGCGCTCATGTCCATCGACGAGCTGTCCAACCAGGGTCGCTTGGGCGATGTCACCGCAGAGGAGGGCCGCAAGAACTTCCTGCACGCCGCTGGCTACTCCATCCTGAAGATCATGTCCAAGATGGGTATCTCCACAGTCAGCAGCTACCGCGGTTCCCAGTTGGTGGATATCACCGGCCTGCACCAGAGCCTGCTGGACGAGTACTTCACCGGCGCTTTCGCTCCAATCTCCGGTATGGGAATCGACGAGATCGCCAACGATGTTGCCGAGCGTCACCGCTTTGCATTCTTGCCTCGTCCAGAGGAAGCAGCACACCGCGATCTTTTGGTTGGCGGCGAGTACAAGTGGCGTCGTGAAGGCGAGTACCACCTGTTCAACCCAGAGACCGTCTTCAAGCTGCAGCACGCTACCCGCTCCGGCCAGTACCGAATCTTCAAGGAGTACACCAGCAAGGTCGACGATCAGTCTCGTCGCCTGGCAACGCTGCGCGGACTCTTCGAATTCAAGTCCAACCGCAAGCCGATCTCCATCGACGAGGTGGAGCCAGTTAGTGAGATCGTGAAGCGATTCGCTACCGGCGCAATGTCCTACGGTTCCATCTCTGCCGAGGCTCACCAGACCCTCGCAATCGCGATGAACCGCCTGCAGGGCATGTCCAACTCTGGCGAGGGCGGCGAGGATCCAGACCGTTTCGAGCGCGATGAGAACGGCGATTGGCGTCGCTCTGCCATCAAGCAGGTGGCATCCGGACGCTTCGGCGTGACCAGCCACTACCTGAATAACTGCACGGATATTCAGATCAAGATGGCCCAGGGTGCAAAGCCCGGCGAAGGTGGACAGCTGCCTCCGCACAAGGTCTACCCATGGATCGCTGAAGTCCGCGTGACCACCCCAGGTGTGGGTCTGATTTCTCCTCCACCGCACCACGACATCTACTCGATCGAGGACTTGGCTCAGCTGATCCACGATCTGAAGAACGCCAACCCGGATGCACGCATCCACGTCAAGCTCGTGTCCGAGCAGGGTGTGGGCACCGTGGCGGCAGGTGTGTCCAAGGCACACGCTGACGTGGTTCTGATCTCCGGTCATGACGGCGGCACCGGTGCCTCCCCACTGACCTCCCTGAAGCACGCTGGTGGACCATGGGAGCTCGGCCTGGCTGAGACCCAGCAGACGTTGCTGCTCAACGGCTTGCGTGACCGCATCACCGTGCAGTGTGATGGCCAGCTCAAGACCGGCCGTGACGTGGTTATCGCCGCGCTGCTCGGTGCAGAGGAGTTCGGTTTCGCAACCGCTCCGCTGGTGGTCTCCGGCTGCATCATGATGCGCGTCTGCCACCTGGATACCTGCCCCGTGGGCGTGGCAACCCAGAACCCCGCACTGCGCAAGAAGTACACCGGTCAGGCAGACCACGTGGTCAACTTCTTCAAGTTCATCGCAGAAGAGGTTCGCGAGTACCTCGCAGAGCTCGGCTTCCGCAGCATCGAAGAGGCAGTTGGTCACTCCGAGGTGCTGGCACAGGGCGAGATGGATATCGAGCACAAGTCCGCACCAAAGCTGGACCTGTCTCCGATCTTCGCGCAGCCTGATAGCCCATTCATGCACCAGGACCTGCACTGCACCAAGACTCAGGATCACTCCCTGGACAAGGCGCTGGACAACCAGATCCGCAAGGATGCAGAGGACGTCATTCGCCGTGCAGCCGCGGGTGAGGACGTGTCCATCAGCCTCGATTACCCAATCTCTAACGTCAACCGCACGGTCGGCACCATGACGGGATCCATGATCTCTCGTGTGGCTGGCCGCGACGGACTGCCAGCAGATACCGTGCAGCTGAACTTCAAGGGTTCGGCCGGTAACTCCTTCGGTGCGTTCGTACCAGCAGGTATGACTCTGACCCTGACCGGCGATGCCAACGACTACGTCGGCAAGGGCCTGTCCGGTGGTCGGATCATCATCCAGGCTCCATCGGATGACGGAGTGGAAGACCTGCAGAGCGATATCATCGCCGGCAACGTGCTGGGCTTCGGTGGTGTCTCGGGCGAGATGTTCATCCGCGGTTCCGTGGGCGAGCGCTTCTGTGTCCGTAACTCGGGCGTGACCGCAGTTGTTGAAGGAATCGGCAACCACGGTTGTGAGTACATGACCGGCGGCCGTGTACTGGTGCTGGGTAAGGTTGGCTTGAACTTCGCAGCCGGTATGTCCGGCGGCATTGCCTACCTGCTTGACGATGGCTCGGGCGTGGAAAACCGCATCAACACCGAACTCGTTGACATTGAAAAGATCACCGACGATGAAGAACTGGCATGGCTCGAAGAGACCATCGCCACTCACAAGCGTCTGACCGGCTCCACCGTGGAAGTTGATCCTTCCCAGCTGATCAAGGTCATGCCAAGCGATTACGCCCGGGTTCTCGCCGCCATCGAGCGCGCCGAAGCCGAGGGCCTGGATAAGGACGGCATCGCCGCCGCAATCATGGAGGAAGTGAAGTAATGGCTGATCCGCACGGCTTTCAGAAGTACGCTCGCGCTGCAGCTGAGCACCGCCCAGTCCCACTGCGCCTGCTGGACTGGAAGGAAGTCTACGAAGACTTCTCCGATGACAAGGTCCAGGTTCAGGCCACCCGCTGTATGGACTGTGGCATCCCGTTCTGCCATGACGGCTGCCCACTCGGCAACCTGATCCCAGAGTGGAATGACCTGGTCCGCCAGGGTCGTTGGAAGGAGGCGTACGACCGCCTCCACGCCACCAATAACTTCCCGGAGTTCACCGGACGTTTGTGCCCCGCTCCGTGCGAGGGTGCATGTGTGCTGGGCATTGGCGACGATCCAGTGAACATCAAGACTGTGGAGCTCACCATCGTCGAGCATGCCTACGACGAGGGCTGGATTGTTCCCATCAAGCCAACCTTCAAGACCGGCCAGTCCGTGGCAGTGGTTGGCTCCGGTCCAGCAGGCATGGCAGCAGCACAGCAGCTGACCCGCGCAGGACACGATGTCACTCTGTTCGAGCGTGCCGACCGCGTCGGTGGCCTCATGCGCTACGGCGTTCCTGAGTTCAAGATGCAGAAGGAATGGATCGACCGCCGTATCGAGCAGATGGAAGCAGAAGGAACCAAGTTCCAGCTGAACACCTCTCCAACCGGCGAAGATCTCAAGAACTTCGACGCAGTGGTTCTGGCTATCGGTTCCACCGTGGGACGCGACCTGCCAGTAGACGGACGCGAGCTGGACGGCGTGCACCAGGCCATGGAGTACCTGCCACTGGCTAACCGCGTGGGCTACGGCGATACCGATACCACCCCAATCGATGCCAAGGGCAAGCACGTCGTCATCATCGGCGGCGGTGATACCGGTACGGACTGCTACGGCACCGCACTGCGCCAGGGCGCGAAGTCCGTGCACCAGTTCGACATCGGCCCGAAGCCACCAGAGAGCCGTGCAGAGTCCACCCCGTGGCCAACCTATCCACTGAAGATGCGCCTGGCCTCCGCCCACGAAGAAGGCGATTACTCCATCACCGGCGAGGAGCCAGCTGAGCTCGTAGAAAAGCTCGGCCTCGGGGATCGCGAAAAGGGCGCCGTGCTTGGCAAGCGTGGCTGGTCCATCAACACCGTGGAGCTGACCGGCGAAAACGGTCAGGTCACCGGCCTGAAGGGCGCTGAGTGCCGCTTTGGCGAAAAGGGCCTGGAGAACATCGAAGGCACCGACTTCGAAATGAAGGCGGACCTCGTCCTGCTAGCCATGGGCTTCGTCTCCGTCGAGCGCACCCCAGTAGTGACTGACCTGGACCTGGACGTTGACCAGCGCGGCCGCTTGGTGCGCGACGAGACCTTCCGTGCCACCGCCAACTCCGACGAGTTCCGCGACACCCCAGTGTTCGTCGCAGGCGACGCCGGCCGCGGACAGTCCCTGATCGTTTGGGGAATCGCCGAAGGCCGCGCCGTAGCAGCCGAGGTTGACCGCGCATTGATGGGAGACACCGCACTGCCTCGTCCGATCAACCCAACGGACATCGCACTGCGCGCATAACCCCACGCGCGCCACTAGCCAGGGCATCTCGCCCCGGGAAGTACCCCGCGCACGAAAATAAGGGCACCTCCGATCCGTCGCAGGTGCCCTTGTTCGTGCCTTGTAAAGTACCCAACATGACCATCGCCGCCTACCTCGGACTGCTCGGCACCTGGATCGCCGCCATCACCACACCCGGCCCAGACACCGTGCAGATCATCCGACTCGGCTCCCGATCCAGACACCTCGCCGTTTGGGCAGCCGTCGGCATATGCACCGGCAACATCCTCTGGCCGATCGTCACCATGGCAGGCCTGTCCGCACTCATCGCCGCCTTCCCCTGGATCCTCGCGGTCCTCTACCTCGCCGGCGGACTCTTCCTCATCCGCATGGGCATCGGCTCCCTCCGCAGCGGATGGGCAGAGCGCCAAGCCGAGCAGAGGGTTTCAGACCCTTCTTCTTCCGACGCAAGCACGGCGAATGACGAGGTTGGCGTCGAAGAAAAACAGACCAACACCGCCACCACCGCATGGCGACTAGGGCTGGCCACCAACCTCTCCAACCCGAAGGCACTCCTGTTCTTTGGCGCAGTGTTCGCACAATTCCTGCCGGTAGGGATCACCATGGCAGAACGCGTGATCGTGTTAGTGATGATGACCGCGGTGGGTCTGGTGTGGTTCTGCGGATTCGCATGGCTGGTTAGCGTGCCACTGTGGGCCAGGAAATTGCAGCAGTTCAACCCCATCATCGAAATGGTAGCCGGCGTGATCTTTGCCCTGCTGGGACTGTTCTTGCTGTTCAACGGCGTGGAAAAGCTACTGCACCTCTAGGGGCCCTGGTAGTTGGGCAAAGACTGAAGCTCGCGCTGTCCTGGCCGTGACCTAGACTGGCACACATGCAGATTCAGGACGTTTCCATCAAGGACTCGGAAATCCGGCTCGGGCAGTTCATTAAGCTCGCGAACTTCGTGGAGACCGGTGGACTGGCCAAGGAAGTCATCGCCAACGGCGCAGTCACCGTCAATGGTGAGATCGACACTCGTCGCGGCAAAGTGCTGCGCCCCGGCGATGAAGTGGGCTTGATTGATCCGGCCTCTGAGGAAATGCTGGCCGTTGCGCGCGTGGTGAACGCGGGCGAGCAGCCGCTAGATGATGACGATGACCTCGGCGAATACTTTGACGAAAGCACCGCCGACGATGACTTTGACCCGGAAAAGTGGAGGAACATGTAATGCCCGCACTCGTAGCTGAACCGGGGATGCCGATCTGGCTGGACCTCGCGACCACTGACCTTGCCGCCGCCCGCGAATTCTATGGCGTGCTCTTCGACTGGGAATTCGAAGAAGAAAACGAGGGCTATGCCGTGGCTAAGCGTTCCGGGATGCCCGTGGCAGGTATCGGTCAGGTTCCGGAAGGGTCCTCCAGCGTCTGGGGCATGCTGTTGTACGCACCCCAGTTGGAGACCGTGCACAACAACGCGGTGAAGGCGGGTGCGACCAGTGCACTGGATCCCCGTGACCTCGGAAAACGCGGCATGATGAGCGTTTTGGTGGATCCCAGCGGAGCCACCGTGGGACTGAAGAAGCCCGCTGATGAGCAAGCCTTCTTCGCTGCCGGTGAGCCCGGAACGCCCGTATGGCACGAGCTCATGGTGGGCAAGAACTGGGACAACGCGCTGAAGTTCTACCACGAGCTGTCCGGCTGGGACATCAAGCAGATGAGCGACACGGAAGAGTTTCGCTACGCCACGGGCGAATGGGAAGGAAACCCGCTGGTCGGACTGTGGGATACCTCCAAGCTGGAAGACCAACCATCAATGTGGACCCTGTACATGGGTGTACTTGATGTAGACAAGGCCGTGGCCCAGGTGGAGACCCTCGGCGGCACCGTGGTGCGCAGCCCATGGGAATCCGAATTCGGGCGGATGCTCACTATTCAGGACCCCACCGGGGCGCTGCTCAACCTCGCTGAAATCCCGGAATACACCCCGGAGATGGACGAAGCGCACGAGCCGGACCTGTTCGCACCGGAAGATTCCCAGCCGAACTAAGCCGAACTTAGGCGAGCTCAAGCTGAGCTCAAGCCCGCGAGCCCAGCAAGCTCACGCCCCCCGGATCCCGCGTCTACCAAATGGTGACGCGGGATTCCGCGTCCAGCCACATCTCGTCCGTTGGCGCCACATCGAAGGCTTCGTAGAACTCCGCGATGTTGCTGCTGACCACATTGCAACGGAATTCCGCAGGGGAGTGGGGATCGATGGACACGTACTGAATGGCCATCTGCGGGCGGATGGCGGTCTGCCAGATCCGAGCCCATCGCAGGAAGACTCGCTGCAGAGCGGAGTATTCCGTAGTGTCCGGATTGCCATCCGGATCAACCAGACCATCCACCGGCAACTTCGGTGCGGAATCGAAATCCTGGCCCTGATCAGCCAAGTAACGGCGAAGCGCCACCACGGCAATGCCCAGGCCACCGAGGTCGCCAATGTTCTCACCCAGGGTGAACGGACCATTGACGCGGTGATCCTCGATGCCGCGCTGCTTCAACCCTGTGGGGATGAGGCCGTCATATTGGGCGACCAGCTTGTCCGTCAGCTCGGTGAACGCCGCGCGGTCTTCGTCGGTCCACCAGGAGTTGAGGTTGCCGTCGCCGTCGTACTTGGAGCCCTGGTCATCGAAACCGTGACCAATCTCGTGGCCGATGACAGCGCCGATCGCGCCGAAGTTGCCGGCCATGTCCGCCTCGGGATCGAAAAACGGCGGACGCAGGATCGCCGCTGGGAAGGTGATGTCATTCTTGACCGGATTGTAGAAGGCGTTGACAGTCTGCGGGGTGGCAAACCACGTCTCGTTGTCGCTGGGCTTGCCCAGTTTATTGACCTCATGAACATGGTTGAATTCGCTGGCCGCGCGCACGTTAGCCATCACGTCCGCGCCCTGTGCGCCGAACTCCAGACCTGCAAAGCTGCGCCACTTATCCGGGTAGCCAATCTTGGCCTGGAACTTCTCCAGCTTCACCAGCGCCTTCTCGCGGGTGGTGGGAGTCATCCACTCCAGCTTCTCAATGCGCTCGCGGTAGGCGGCGATGAGGTAATCCACCAGCGTGAGCATGGTCTGCTTGTGCGAGGGCGGGAAGTGCTCGGACACGAACTTCTTGCCCACTTCTTCACCCACCTGGCCTTCCACCAAGCTCACGCCACGTTTCCACCGCGCGCGCTGTTCGGTGGATCCGCTGAGGGTGCGTCCGTAGAAATCGAAGTTGCGCGTGCCGATGTTCTTAGGCAGCAAACCAGCGCGGGAACGCACCACGCCCCAGTAGGCCCACAGCTTCCAGGTATCCAGGTCCACGGCGTTGTCACCTGCAGCCATGTCTGCTACGTGCTCGAGGTAGCTCGGCTGGCACACCACCACGGTGGCCCCACCTTCCGAGTTCACGTCCACGAGCGTGGCCTGCAGCCATTCTTGGAACGGGAAGCCCGTGGGTAGATCAGCGACGTTCGTGGGGTTGTAGGTCTTTTCCGCATCGCGGCTGGAGACCTGATCCCAGTGCCCCTTAGCCAGGCGCTGCTCAAAGTCCATCAGCGCTTGTGCAGCCTCCACTTCGGAAGACTTAGCAAAACGTCCGGGACGAGCCTGCTCTTTAACCAGCGCAAACATGTCCGAAACGAACTCCACGTATGCCTCGCGTGTCTGCGCGTGCTGCTTTTCGCGGTAGTACGCCTCGTCCGGCAATCCCAGACCCGTCTGCACCAGGTAGGCGCGTTCCACATCGGAACCGGAATCCTTCTCCACCCAGTAACCAGCCACGCCGCCCACGCCGGTGACGTCCAGTTGCCCCAGCACGCGGGCCAACTCGCGGATGTCGGTGGCAGAGCGGATGGGCTCGAGGTCTGCGTCGAGAACAGAAAGACCAGCCTGCTCGATGCCCTCTTCATCCATAAAACTCGAGTACAACGCGCCCACTCGGCCGTTCGGCTCGGTTTCTGCCGCGGCCTCGACGATGGCTCGCACGTCCTCTTCGGCCTGATCGCGCAGCTGGTGGAAGGTGCCATCCACTGCTCGGTCCGCTGGGATCTCGTGGGTGCTCAGCCACTGGCCGTTGACGTGGCGGTAGAGATCCTGAGCCACGCTGACCTGCGCATTTGGCGCCTCGGAGATGTTGTCCGGGAGGGAAGTAGAGTTATTTTCATCAGCCATGCCCACCACATTAGACGGCATGTGGGACAGCTGTCTTGCGCCCCTTTATGCTTAGAGTTTGTGAATCCTCCGTCCGCCTTGCCACCTCACGTGCCACCGCAGCGGCCGCTTCCGTCTCCGCCACTGGGTGCGCGCCGCGATCCCGCCCGGCCCGAGATCATTCGCGCGCCGCATGCCGATCCTTTCGGACAGTTTCGCCCCGCGGCCACCGGCGGCCGACGCACCACGATCGTTACCGTGGGCATCGTCATTGCGGTGGCCATTGCCTTTGTGGTTCCTTTTATTCTCGACGCCAACCTTGAGCCCTCTGCCGATCGATTTTCTAGCACGGAAGACGTGCTGGAGGAGTACGTGCCTACTGAGGTGCTCTGGCCGCTGACATTCTCTTCCCTGGATCGCTGTGATGAGGTGAGCAATGGCGAATTGATGGTCGCGAACTTTGACTGTCGCAACAGTCAGGTGCGCATCACGGGGCTTGAAGACGTAACGAACCCGCTGCTCAGCACGGTGCGTAGTGCGCAATCGCTGGGGTATGAGCAGGTGGATACGACGGCAGTCAATGTCTTCACTGCTCGGGCACTGCAGATGAATCCGGAGCTGACGAAGGATGCTGAGCTTGATGACATTTACCTAGTTAACCCGATGTACAGCGCCAACCCGCTAGCCAGTGACAAGGACACAAGCTACGTGGTCACGTTCTACCAAGAGCCGCGATCTGAGGTCCACGATGGAGTGTTGGTGACGGTGGAGGTCACCGCGAACACTGCAGATGGGGCGTATCAGGAAACCAAGGACATCGTGAGATCGGCGGCGACCCATGACTAATCAACAGTGGACTCTTACACACACGCCACTGGCGTTCCACAACAGTTTCCCTCCGCAGGCGCGGCCACGCTTGAGCCTGTTTCACGGAGGCTGGTTCATTACTTATTGGGTGCTGTTCGTTCCGTGTCTCTTGCTGGGATTCGTTCAGTTCGCGATGCTGACCCCATCGGGAGATGACGGCCCGCTGAGCGTTCTGGTGGCGCTCATGCTGGCAGCGGTAGAACTCTTGAGCGCTGGCGGATTGATTATGCTGCTGATGATCGCGCGCGGCACGCCCAAGCGGCTGGTGGCCATGGCTGTGGGATGGGGCGCGGTGATCGCTACGATGACTGCAGCGCTGGTTGTCTCCCCCCCGCTGCTGAGCATTGCGGACAAGCTCGGCTGGCATACTGTCGCGCTCTCCATTGCTGCCGCGGTTCCCGAGGAAGTGCTCAAGGGCCTAGGAATTTGGGGACTTATGATCATCGGGCGGAGCTGGTGGAACCGTCCATGGCACGGGATCGTGGCAGGAATGCTGGTGGGTCTGGGCTTCGAGGCGATAGAAAATGCCATGTATGCGCTCAAGCTCTCTTCGCTGAACCCGGAATCCAGCGTGCACGGTGTGATCGGGATCTACCTGCTTCGCCTAGCGATGGGGCCGCTGCCACACGTGTTGATGTCCGGCTTGGTGGGATATGCCATCGGCAAGGTCCTGTGTGAAGGTCCGGCGATGGGAACTCGGGATCGGGTGCTGACCCTCGTGGGATGCATGGGCATCGCCATGACTGCTCACTTTGCGTGGAATGTTCAGTTCCCCGCAGATGCGGAAATGATGGAACTCATCGTTTATCGCGGGATTATCTGGTGCCTGCTGGTGGCCATTGTGGCAACGGTGATTGTGGCGTCGAGAAGAAGACTAAAACCACTGCGACAGGCAGGGTTGGAGCCGGCGGTGACCATCTACCGGCGTCTTTAAACGGGCAAAACGGGCCAATCTGGAAAAAATTTTTCCCCGGGAGCATAGTGAAACTTTTGGCCTAGAGCTGCAATTTTGGCAGAGAAACCATAGGTAATTTTCAAAATGTAAAGCAAGTCGCCAATGTTAAAGCTGTTAATTCTGTGACAGTTGGGTATTGTGTGACTCATGCTTTCACTGCCTTGGCGCCGCTCTGCGCGCACTACCGTCCCCGCCCGCCTGACCGCAGCGGCCCTGCTCGGTTCTGCAGCCACCATCGCAACCCTCGTTGCCACCGACATCGTCCCCGTACCCTCATGGGCGCTCAACGGCGTGGACGTTGCCTCTCACCAGCACCCCGGCAACAGCGCCATCGACTGGACCTCAGTCAAGGCCAGCGGCCAAAACTTCGCCTTCATCAAGGCCACCGAGGGCACCGGCTACATCAACCCCTACTTCACCGCTGACTCCTTCAAGGCTCAGCAAGCAGGAGTAACCCCGGGCAGCTATCACTACGCACGCCCCGGCTACGGCAACGCCCGCGCAGAAGCGGACTACTACGCAGCCACCCTGGCCACCGGCCCACAGCCATCCCTGCCACCAGTGCTGGACCTCGAAGAATCCGGCGGCCTGGATCCCGTATCCCTGCAAAATTGGGTGCGCGACTGGGTAGACCAGATCAAAATCAAGACCGGCCGCACGCCGATCATGTACACGTACTACAACTTCTGGATCAACAATATGGGGAACACCACAGAGTTCTCCGACCTGCCACTATGGCTGGCCTACTACAGCGACAGCCTGCCATCCACGCTCCCAGGCGGATGGACCAACGTAACGTTCTGGCAGTACAGCTCCACCGGACAGGTCAACGGCATCCAGGGCAACGTGGACCTCAACGAGTACTACGGCACCGATGAGCAGCTGCAGCAGCTGGCCGCCGGATCCCCATCCGGCACGATGGTCGGCAACATCTCTGACGCAGTAGAGCCAATCCGCGACGCAGCGGGCAACGAAGCCGAAATCATCAACGGCATCGAGCACGCCACCGGCGTGGACATCCCGCTGACCACCGACTTCCTGATGCTCGTGCTGGGCGTGGCCGGTGGCCGTTTGGAGCCGCAGGTGCTCATCGACCAGGGTCTGGCACAGCTGCAGAGCGGCAACGTCACCGGATCTGTGGAAGCAGCACAGGGAGATAACGCCCTGCCTGCGATCCTGGCGATTGCCAACGCGTTGAAGGAAGTGAACGCTTCCGGCCAGCAGGTACCGATCGAGGCGCTCACCGGTCTGGCATCCAGCAACGGCGATATCAACGCAACCCAGCTGCTGGGTATCCTGCAGGCCTTTGGCGGCACGCAGGACTGGAGCGCCAAGCTCAACAACGGCGAAGTTCCAGCCGACCCAACCGCGCTACAGCAGCTTTCCGATGCTGCTAACGGTGTGAACCCAGCACCGGCTGGCACCCCGCTGCCTCCCGAGGCAGTCAACGCGGCACTGGCTACGCTGAACCAGTAATTCGCTTGAAGCTTCCGCCGCTATGTGACGGGTGAGGCGAGGTGAGGGAAGGCGCACACAGTTGGACACTGTGTGCGCCTTCTTTGTGCGCAAACGCCCCTGCAACCGGATCCGGTCTTAGGGGCGCATGTTGCCGAGCCGTGGCGAGTGTGAGCCCGGGTAGCCAGTCCGTGACTGCCACACCCGGCCTAGCTGCTACTTGCTGCTGGTGATCTTCATCGGGCCTGGGTAATACGTACCTAACTCTGTGGTTTCGGATCCTTCGATCTCCGCGGGCTTCGGGAGGGTGCCATCACCAGCGGGATGGGTCTCGAGGGTGTCCAGCACACCCCAGTCGCGCTGCCAATCATTTTCCAGATACGTCGGCAGCTCGGTTGCGTTGACCGTCATCTCTGTCAGTCCCACAGAGCCGCCACCGTAATAATCCATCACGGGGCTGTGCGCCCGGCGTGCCTCATGATCAGGGGAAATGCGGAAGGTAGGAACCTCAGCCACGCCCAAGCGGTGATCGTAGCTGCGCTGACAAGGGAACTGGAATGCAGCAGACCAGTCCAGAAGTCCAGGCTGCTCGGAACCAATGACCTCATTCAGGCTCTTCAGCTCCGGCGCGCGAGGAGGAGTAAACGCCAACCACTGGTCAGGAGTCAGATTCGTATCGACCGCGCGGATACGAATGACATCCGCATCAGCAGGCACAACCTCACGAGGGATACGCATATTGCGCCACTCCGGAGCGGTGCCAATGTCCAGCGGCAGGTACTCGCCGATCCACTCGTAATCATCCGCATTACCGCCGTCAGTACCAGCCTCAGCAGAAGCATCCTTCTTCCGCCCGAACTCCACCTTCAGCTCCTGTCCGTACTGGAACACACCATTCATATCGGTATGCGCCACTTCGCCCGCAGCAGAGAACGTAATCAAAGGACGCTGCTCACTGAGCTCCGGAATCTCAAACCACTGGCTCGTGGTGTACGCAGGCAACTGCAAACCTTCCGTGAACGAACCAAGCACGGGGACGCGCTGGTTATCCAACTGGAAAGGAAGCTGTGCGTACGAGCCGTTGATACCGCGCTCGTTGGACACGCCACCCGTGGTGCCGGAATCATCGGCGCCGGCCTGCTGGGAGTTTTGCGTCGAATCGCCAGAATCACTGTTCGCAGACCCGGACGAACCACTGCTACCCGCACCCGCCGTGGACGAAGCGCCAGTGGAGCTATCAGACGTAGAGCCACTGGAATCGCTGTTCTGGTACGCAGACTGCGAGGTCACAGACGTCTGCGGCGTGGAAGACGACTCGTCCGTGGTGGTGCCTGGATCAATCCGCGTCGGAATGTTATTCGGACGGAACCCACGAGCACCCGCCGTGGTCAAAGAATCCTTCAACTCGCCACCACCGGCAACGGACAAGAAGGAATCATTCGTGTTGGATTCCACCATCACGTCATTAGCCATCTGGCAACTATTGCCAGTCAGAGCCACCAGGTTGCCCTTGCCCACCGAATACGCAGGCCACTGAGACACAAAGCCCTTGGCCAGCGAAGCCATGGAAAAGACCACCACAATCGCCGTCAAAATAGCCATCGGAGCAGCCGCCATGCCCTCGAACTTCAACAGGCGACGAACCTCCTGCTGCTGGATCTCCTCCTGCTCCGAACGCGACTGCGCCCGGGCATTGCGGATATCGGACAAGTAGCCCACCAGCACGCCCCAGACCAGCACAGCCAAGGAAATGACCAGCATCATCGTGGAAGCCTCAATGCCAGCCACCTGAATGGTCTTATCCCACCACGGAACGCCGTAGCTGGAGATGTACCACCAGCCGTTCGTGCCGGCCAGAGCCAGCGCGAAGAGCATGAGAGTAGCGCCGATGAACAGGACGCGGTTGCGTCGAGAAGAAAGAGAGAAATGGGAAGCAGCCACCGCGGCCAAAGCCATCAACGCAGCACCCACACCGGCGTACACACCAAAGTGGTGCGTCCACTTCGTAGGCGTGAACACCATGAAGAACATCGTGCCCACGATCACCAACATCAGGCGGCTGGTCGGCCCCTTCGCCGCACCCGGCACCTTTCCGTTGCGCAACGTGGAGGCAATAACCACACCGAAGGCGAACAGGAGCATCAAGATGGTGAAGCGGCGAGGGAACGAGCCATCCACCGTCGGCTCCAGCAGAGCCGTGTAGCGCAGGTACTCCTCGTACCAAGGGATCGATGGACCCACAGCGCTGCGGACAGAGGTCGCCTCCAACACGGTCCGCAGAGTCTGATCGCCAAACACGCCCACCAAAATCGCCGTACCAGCAGCCAAGAACGGCGCGATCTGCGCCAACAAAGCCACCGCGATCGTGCCCTTGGACGAACCCTTACCGGCGCCCAGAGCAGGCAGACGACGAATCGCGATGCGAATAATCGCACCCAAAGAAACCAACAGCGCGGCCACAGCCATCAGGCCAGTCGGGCCAGCACCCAGCGCCAACGTGGCGATGATCGTACCAATCGCTGCAGGAAGCAGGCGGTGCGTAGCGATAGCTCGCTCGAAGGATACCCACGCCAGCAAGGAAGCCAGAGCAATGATCGGCTCCGGGCGGGTGCCGTTGTTGTAGGTCATCCAGAACACCAAGAACAGCGCGGCCATGGACCAGCGGGCCACAGCGCGACGATTGATCTTGGCGCCCAGGCGCGGCAGCACTTCGCGGGACAGGATCATCCACGTAATGAAGCCAGCCAACAGCGCCGGCAAGCGCATCCAGATGGACGCAGTGGAGACCTTGGCCATCAGCGCCAGCAAGTCATAGAACGGGAAGCCAATCGGCGATTCCGGCACACCGAACCAGCGGTAGTAATTGGCCATGTAACCGGAGTGCTCAGATACCCGCGCCATGGTCAGGATGTAGCCGTCATCTGCAGTGTTGGCACCGATGAAGTACCAGCCCACCAGGAACAGACCCACCACCGCGTCAATCGGACGCAGCTTCCACCAACCGCGGGGCAGGAAGCGTCCGCCGCGGTGCCCATCGAGGGAATCGATGCGATGCAAGGCGAACAGGGAGATCACCATCATGATCAGGCCCAGCGCCATCGCGATCAGCTTCAGTGCAGTGGGGCTGGAGGAGAAGCGAGAATCCACGGTGATGGATGCGCGCAGCCCTGCCTCTTGTGCCTGCTGGGTGGTTTCTGGATTGTTAACCATCTCCGAGTAGATGCCCGTGACCATCGGCCGGATGTCATCGGCGATGGCGCCTTCGTATGGTGCGCCATCTTCGTTGGTCTCATCGGGGATCCAGGCCCGGAACAGCTCGCTATCTGCGGTGATGTGCAGTGTCGCGTCCGGTCCGAGCTCGTCCACCTGCTCCTTGGTCAGAGTCAACGGCACCACGTTGCGCACCACGACATCCAGTCCATCCGTGGTGGAGCGCACGAACATGCCGCGCAGGGTGGCCTCTTCGCTGTTCTCCGGAACGGTGGACAGCGCCGTGGTCTCGCCAGGATTCAGGTTCCGGATCTCTTCGACCGGCAGCTCCAGGTCCATCTTCTCCGGCATGTAGGAGATCAGGGGAGCGGTCACACTGGTCAGGTCATTGCCCTGCGGCCAGGTGAACTCGGAATGTTCCTGCTTTACGGGCAGAACGGGGGTCAGACAAAACAGGATGAAACCCAGTACGCCGGTAATGATGGCGAGGGCTTTGAGCCGGGCAACTGAGCGCCCCGGAGGTGACGGTTGGTCCGTGACCTTCGTGGCGGAGTTGCTGTCCTGAGTCTTTTGTTGCGGTTTTGTCACAAGGGGGCATTCTACGGCACAAGGCTGCGAACCTGAGAACCCTGTGAGCTGTGTTACGGGCTAAGCGTCTGTGCGCAGAGCAACCACAAATGGCCCTACCTGATGCAGTTCCCAACCGTCTGCGAATGCACTGGCCTGGAAGTTCACCGTGCGGAATCGGACGTTCGGGTTGCTGGGGTAGATGTCATCGGCGATCTGGTAGCTGAAGGTGCCATCGCCAGGGCCCGTGACCTTGGGGAGGTCGTGGAGTGGGTCGGCGGCGGAATCTTCCTGTTCTGAGTTCTCTTCCTTCGGGTCTTGTTTCTCGACGTCAAGCTGCCCGCGCAGTACCAGTGCGTCCGGTGCCTGCCAGCCGTTGTCTCGTTCTGCGGCATCCATGGCATCGCGCAGTTCTTGCGGGTCATCGATGGTGGTCCAGGCTTCAATGGCCTGGTTTCTACGCTCGAATTCGCCCAGCGGGTTGGAATAGTGCGCAGTGATGGCCTGGTAGCCGTGATACGGGTAGTAGGACATGAAGTTTTTCTCGTCCGTCAGGACGATGGTTCCCGCTTGCGAGCCAGTGTGACCGCTGATCAGCTGGTCAATCGTTGCGTAGTACTGCGTGGCATCTGCGGGCATGCGGTCGCCACGCACGGCATCGCCATCGGTATCCGTGTAGGCAGCATCGAGGCTATCGCGGACGTGATTGGTGGTGGTAGTGACAAAGTGCACGCAGGTGGCGGCCAGGAATACTGCCATCACACCGGTGATGACCTTGGTGTTTGCGGTGAGCATTTGTTGCGGATAGAAGCGTTTGAGGCCTTGGATCCGCAGCTCCGCTAGAGCGAGCACCGCGGAGACGCTGAGGATCAGCGCGATGGGCAGCCACACGCGGAACGCCAGCAGGGTGGTTCCGAAAATGGTGGCCAGCAGGGAGAGGAAGACCCATCCGTAGCAGACCGCCAGGCCCACGGCCATGGAGTGCACGTCTGCGTCGCGGAAGCGCGCGATGATCCAGATGATGGCGATGGCACCCAGCAGGAACAGCGTGATGTTATCGAAAAACGGCATGGGGATTTCCGTGCCGTCCTTCGGCAGGTAGTGCTGCGCCTTGCTGGGGCCGTGCGGTTGAGTGAGCATGGCCCAGAGGTATGGCCCCCAGCCGATGGCCGCGATGGCCAGCGAGCTCACGCCAATCACGATCAGCCGCCAGATGGGCTTCCATGACTTATCCACCAGCGCCACTACAAACGCCATGATGACGATCGTCAGTGCAGAAATACCCGTGAATAGCGTGTACAGATTTGCGGATAGTCCCAGGTAAATGATGTTTCCGGCGATCGCCGCTTTGCCGCCTTCGAGCGCGCGCCGGGACATGAGGAACGCCGCCGGCATGCCGATGGCCACGATCGCCGCGTACGGCTCATCCGGGGCCTGGCGCACCATGATGGCCGTGGTCGTCAGAGTGATAGCCAGAGCCACGGCAAGTGACCCGGTCAGCCGTTGCCACACGGGAACCAGCATGGCGCTGGCCACGGCGAGAGTAATCAGCGCCCACGGCTTAAACGCGGCCCATCCTGCTAGGCCGGTGAGCTTGGCGAAGGCACCACCGGAGAAGAACCACAGCCCGGGGTAGAAGCTGGGCATATCGATATAGGCCATATCGTGCCAGCCCAGCTGGTCTGTCATGCGCGTGAGGAACTGCGTGCGGAACCCCTGGTCTACGCTGATTCCCTCGAGGTAGAGACGCGTGGCGGCCAGTGGAATGGCCAAGGTGGTGATCACCAGCGCCGCTGGAGCGAGGTAGGCGATCAGATGCGTGACCAGTCGCATCCACCGCGGCAAAGGTTGACCTTTCGGCGGGTGCAGCCACAGCCACGTGGTCAGTGCCGCCACCGCAATGACCGCTGTGGTCCCAGCCGTGGAGATAGCCCGCAGCACGAAGCTGTTGTTATAGGAAGGCCACTGCACGCTGCCGAGCACAAACCATGCCACCAGCGTCATCGCTGCAGCTAGAGCGCCCGCAACTGCCATGCGCAGCAGCGTTTGTTGCAACGTGAGGGTATCCGTCACGTAGACCTTGTCCAGCCCCTTGCGCGGGGAGTGGTGTTCGGTCTGTTCGGTTGGTTTCGTGACGGGGCTCGCGCTCATGAGTTACATCTTGGCATATGGCCGAGACACCGCCTGTGAACCGAATCTTTAGCGACGCAGCATGATGCTGCGGATTCCTGCGTGGAACCCATCGCGCAGGCCCACTCGCTGTGCCTCTGTGAGCGTGTATTCGTGCAGCGTCTCGCACGCGAACTGCAGCAGTGGGCGGTCGATCTCCGGTGGCAGCCCGCCTCCGGAAAGCAGATGCGCGCTGTCCTTTTGCTCTTCGGTGGCGCCGTTGTCATACCACCACACCGCGTACTGCTGTCCGATGTCCAGCGGGTTCTGTTCGCCCGAGCTGGCCCATACCTCGTTGGGCAGTGGCACGTATCGGCTGCGCAGTTTGCGGTGGCGTGCCATCATGCCGGGGTTTGGCCGCGGCATCGTCCCTGGTGTGGGTACCTGTGTTGTTTTCGACGCCAACCCCGTCTCGTCCGCAGCGCTCTCCGAGTCTGCAGTTTTGTCTGCTGCAGGTTGTTCCGGCTGGGCAGTTTCCTGAGCTGCTGAGTCTGGCTCTGCGGATTCCGGCCGGGAAGCGCTTTCTTGGGTATAGGCCTCTTGCGGGGTGACTTCCCTCGCAGCAGATTCGCCGGTTACCGACGCGTCAGCAGCAGGCTGACCAGCGGCATCGTCGCTCGGAGCGGCGGGATCCGCCGCCGCGTTCGCCGCAGCCTTGGCGGAATCCGTCAGGGAAGGGCCGGAAGCGGAACTGTCAGAAGTGGCGTCGGACGAAGAAGAAACCTCAGCCGCCACGGACGTCCCGGTGGTGGCGACGGGGATGGGGGAGAGACCGGGTTCTTCGGGCTGTTCGGCATCGCCGAGGGGGCGCTCGATCTCTGCGGAGGGGCTGACCGTTGGTTGGACGGGGCCTTCGAGAACTTGCAGGCGCATGGTGTCTCGGAAGTCCTCGCGCGGGTCGAGGATGGTGGTGGTATCGCAGGCGAAGCGCAAGGCACTGGACATGGAATCCCAACCGAAGCCGTAGAGGTGAACGCGCACACCGGCATTGACGGCCTCTTCCACGCCGGGGAGCATGTCCGCATCGCCGGAGACCAGGATGATGTCGCTGACGTGGCCCTTCATGGCCGTGAGAACCATGTCAGCGACCAGGCGGGTATCCACGGCCTTCTGGGTGCGCCTATCGCCCCACTCGATCAGCTGACCGGCGCGCAGTTGCACGCCCGGCTCGCTGCGCAGGGAACGTTGGTAGCGGTGCGGGCCCGAATCCGGGATGCCGTCATACCAGTACTGCCTATGGATTTGCTGCTTGAGCTGCTCAGATCCCATCCTTCCGAGCACCGAAACGACCTCAGGGAGGTCAATCTCCAGTTGGGCGCGGGCGCCCGTGTCCCACGAGTTGTAGAAGCTGGCTAGAAGGTAGGAGGTATCGACGAAGATAAGTGTGCGTTCCAGCATGGTTGGTCATTGTCCGTTTCGTTTCGCATAGATTTTAAGAGTTTTCTATGCCCTCTAGCATGCCTGAAAAGTTTGTTGTATGGTTAGTTACGCAAGTAACCAACCAGCTAGCCTCGTCTGTAACGACCCTGCACATCTCTCCATGGTGCACCACCGATGAACAACCACCGCACAACCAAGAGGAGGGTCACATGGATGAAGCCGCAGTGCCGCTATTCCAGCAAGTGGCCGATCTCATCGCCGATGCCATCGTCGATGGATCCCTCCCCGAAGGCGAACGAGCGCCCTCGACCAACGAGCTTGCCACCTTTCACCACATCAACCCCGCCACCGCCCGCAAAGGCCTGGCGTTGCTGGTGGAACAGGGCGTGCTCAGCAAACGGCGAGGCGTGGGCATGTTCGTCGAATCCGGCGCCAAGGACATCATCGTCACCATGCGAACCAACAGCTTCGCCCATAACTACGTGGTGCCTCTCATCGACGAGGCCGCCAAGTTGGGCATCAACCGAGACGACCTGATCACCCTCATCAGACAAGTCGCCGAAAGTCGAGGACTGTACGAATGAATTCTCTCCCTGCACACTCCTATGAACTCCGCCAGGTTACGCGCCACTTCGGAGGTCCAATCAAGCGAGCGCTGACCAGCGGAACTCCTGCCCCTTGATGGCGCCACGGCGACCCTACCGGGCGGTCGCGTGTACGGACTGATTGGCCGCAACGGCGCTGGTAAGACAACGTTGCTGCGTGCGAAGGCCGGGCATGTGCGCGTGAAGGGCAAGCTCTGGTGGACGGGCAGCCGGTCTGGGACAACCCGGAGGTGCTGGATCGCATCATTTTGGCTGGTCCGGACGTGCCGTGGCCTACCGAGGTCAAGGTTAAGAAGTTGCTGTCCGTGGCCGCCGTGGATGCGCAATTGGGCAGGTTGGGTTGTGGTCCTTCTTCTCTTCTTTCCGACGCCACTTCCGCCGGCCTCCGCCGAGTCACCCTGGATCTGGCTGTGGCGGCCTCTGGTTCGTCAGTCTCAGCCGGATACTTGCGCGACATGCTCGAGGGCACGGGCGTGCGGATGCACCTTGCGGACTTGGAGCAGGCGGTACTTGCGCTTACTGGCCACGACATTCACTCCACCCAGGCGCAGCTAGACGAGGCGCGCGGGAACGAAATGCACGTGAGCGAGGTGACGGGCAATGACTAACGCTGCTTCTGTTTCCTCTGTTCATTCCGCTGTGCGCGGTGACCGCAGTGACCAGGCACAAGCTGGCTCACGAGGGCTTCCCTGGGCAACCGTGATGAAGTTGGTGCTATCTCAGGTCAAGCACGAGGGCATGTTCTACATGGCGTTCTGGCCGGTGTTTATTTGGCTTTTCACTTGGTCGGGTGAAAAACCTTCAGTTTTTGCCATGTTCTGCACGTGCATGATCTTGGGAATTCTGCCGATGATTCCGGGATGGGAGCCACAGTGGTTGCGTGCGCTGTCTTTGAGCTCCAGTGACATACGCCGAGTGACACTGGGCGTGCTGTTCGCCGGGATCGCGTGGGCACAGATCCTGCTGTGGTTCGGCGTAGTCATGTTCGTTGGGCTGGACAGTTTTATCGGTATTGCCATGATCCTGGGGGTCAGTGCCTTCAACGCGGTTGAAATCTATACCCACCTGCGTAGAACGCGTCCCGAGAGAAGCGAGGTGGTGGATAGTAAGGCGACGGGCAACGCTGAACCAGCGCAGGATCCAGATCAGCGAGTGGTTGCCGGTGCGGCTGGGCAGCAGCAGACAGGTACTAAGAAAAATTGGATCGAACGGCTGCCAGGATTTGGCACATAGTGGAATGATCTGGCCGACAGAGGTGACGCAGAAGATTCCCTCATCGATCAACGAATGCGACTAGGTGCTCGCCGTATTGGAAGTATCGCGACAGTTACTGTTGTGATTTTGGCCTTTGTGGGGCTCGCACGTTCGGGCGAATTGCAGGCGAGTGTGGGCATCCTATTCTTTGGTGCCGTCATGATGCTTTCCGCAGTTGCTGCCGGATTAGGAGAGATGCTGAAACATTGGGTGATCTTCGGAGGTAGCCGGCGGGCGTGGTTTAAGAAAGTTGCACGCGCCACGGCGTTGCGAATGCTGGTCATTGTCCCTATCTATGCAGTGAGACTGGGCATCTGGTTTACGTTCCAACGGAATACCGAAGTGCCCGATGCGGTGAAAGTATTCGGTAGTTCTACCGCTGGGCTCATTGCAACACTGGTTTTGAGTGGCTGTGCAGTCGCTGCTGCGTATTGGGCGACTCTGGTGATCTTGACCGGCATGGGCGCACGCTTTAGTGGTTGGCAGAACTTTGTAGAAATGATGGGAACCTATACCGCCGTCACCGGTCTGTCGGTGCTCTTTAACTTAAGGGCGATGGGAGGACTCACTGACATGATCCAGAGTTTCGAAAATCCCGCTATGGGCCCGCTCGCACACTATGTGCCGTTGGCGCTTGTGATTGTGGTCCTAATGCTTGTCGGATACTAAGCCTCGCGGAAGCTGGTGCTGAAGTACGACGTAGGCAACGCAGGTATCTACCAGGCGCTAGGAATGTAAAAGCTCCCTTGACCTGCGGGGTTGTGTTCGTTCGGGGTGGTGTGTACATTTATTCAAGTCAGCG